>JAZRQI010000323.1:0-1780 GCA_045649705.1 Acutalibacteraceae bacterium | reverse complement strand
CAGAACCTTGCAGAATAAACACTTTGACGGAGAAGATAATCAGAACAAAGGACAGTTCTATAATTATCCCCACGATTATCCCAACCATTGGGTAGAACAGCAGTATCTCCCCGATAAACTCAAAAACAAAAAATACTATACTCCCGGTGAAAATAAAAACGAACAAGCATTCAAAGATTACTGGGATAAAGTAAAAGGTAAAAAATAATATCAGACACCCTTAGCCGAGTGCCCGAAAGGACACTCGGTAGTTTTATTTGTCGTATGAGCGAAAAAAAGAGGCTGATATATTATCAGCCTCTTTTTTTGTTCTTATCGAATTATAAGCTTGAAATAATATCCACGCACTTGTCAATGCCCAGTTTTCCGCTGTTGAGGCAAAGGTCATAGTGAGAGGGGTCGCCGAATTCCATTTCTGTGTACTGCTTGTAGTAAGCTGCACGTTTTTTGTCCTTATCACGGATACGTTTTTCGGGTGAATCTGCTTTTTCACCGTAAACGCTGACAATTCGTTCTGCTCTTGTTTCTACATCTGAGTAGATGAAAACCTTGAGAAGGTCTTTTCTTTCTCTGAGGATATAGTCAGCACATCTGCCCACTATAACACAGGGACCTTTATCTGCAAGCTCGTTGATAACTTTGACCTGAGCATGCCAGATGATGTCATCCTTGCTCATATTACTGTAAAGGTTGTAAAGAGTGAAGATTGAAGAAAACTTTCCTGAAGCAGAAAGGTCTTCACCTCTGTCTGCGATTTTTTCTGCAAGGATACCGCTTTTGATGGCTACCTGCTGAAGAATTTCGCTGTCATAACAGGGGATACCCAGCTTTTCGGCAACTTTCTTACCGATAGTTCTTCCTGCGCTGCCGAATTCACGGCTGATAGCAATAATGTTGTTACTCATTTTTGTCAATCTCCTTTCTTTGAAAAGGGGGTTATTTTATGAGAGCGTCAACAGCGCCGTACATAATAAGTGAAACGATGATACCTGCACCTATAACACCTGCTGCAATAACAGGGAGAGATTTTTTCATATCAAGTCTCATCAGTGCAGAAACGAGAGCACCTGTCCATGCGCCTGTGCCGGGCAGGGGAATTGCAACAAGAATGAAAAGTCCCCAAAGACCGTACTTTTCGATTTTGTCTTTGTTTTTATCTGCTTTCTTTTCACAGTATCTTACAACTGAACCAAGACCTTTTTTATCTCTGAGCCAATCGAAGATTTTCTCGATGAACAAAAGGATAAAAGGAATGGGAAGCATATTGCCGATAAAACAGATAATAAAAGCGGGGATAAGTTTAACTCCCAACAGATTTGCAGCAATAAGACCGCCTCTGAGTTCAAGAATGGGAAGAAGCGATACGAGGAACGCTATAAGTTCTCCCGGGATTTTATTCTGAAGCAAATCTACAATATAATTAGCAATGGTTTCAGCCATAAAATTATAAACCTCTTTCGTTCAGATAGTTTTCAGCTTTTTCAAGTATTGATTTGTCGTTTTCAAATTTCAGGGTAGAGAGTGCATTCTCATAAGTCAGCCAGATATAATCCTCGATTTCTTCTTTCTGGATAACAGTCTGGGTGTCCTTTGTTCCTGCAAGGAAAATAGAAACTGACTTCTCTATTTTGCCCTGAATTGAGTAGTCTGATTTTTCTTCAAAATCAGGAAGAATATTGATGTGTATTCCTGTTTCTTCAAGAACTTCACGGCGTGCAGTGTCTTCTGCAGTTTCACCGCGTTCAATGTGACCTTTGGGGAATCCCCAATGTGCACTGCG
>JAZRQI010000322.1:0-17159 GCA_045649705.1 Acutalibacteraceae bacterium | reverse complement strand
TAACTTCTAATCAACTATAAATTAAACCTTTGATGTCGTCCAATCAATGGTTGAAAAGGGCAGTTGGTGCACCGGCTGCCCTTGATTTTTTTATATAACAACAGGGTTCATCTGCTACTGAGATGAACCCTGTTGTTTGTTTTTAAATATATTATTTATTTTTTCTTTTTATATCAAGTCTTATAATACCGATTATAATTGAACTTAAAACAAAAATTTCTGTTATGATTCCCGGATATGATAATGTTTTGATGTTATAAATCAGCCAACATGAAGAAGTTGGAAGTGAAAGGATTCTGTTGATTTTCGGTTGTTCAATCCAGAGTACAACACTTGACATCAGCATTGCAATGAGTGGGAAAACAGAGAACACATTGTCCCAGGTAAGTATTCCTGAAATCATAAAGGCTATGGAAAATACGATTGGCCATATGATTGACGAAGCCCATTTTTTGCTTCTATTTGAATAAACAAGAGACCTGAATGCACCAAGCAGATTCATTACGGCACCTGTGTAAGCACCAAGTAATAAGTAGTGAACCATGAATAATAGTCCCGACACCATCTGGAAGGTCAATATGTTTTTATGAGATTTCTGTTGATATGAGGCAACGATGATTGCCATTGCTACAAAGCCGATTATCTGACCGACTGTTTCTTTCATTTTCATCACCCATAAGAGTATATAACAAGTTTTAAATAAATTCAAGTAAATCGGTTGATTTTATATGTAGATTGGTGTAGAATTAAAGAAGAAAAAACGAGGTGATTTTATGGAAATTTTCTTTATTGTACTTGCAGTCATTGTAGGTCTGTTGCTTGTTTTGAGTATCGGTTCAGGAATCGGTATGTTCTCATTTGCACTTAAACGTCCTAAAGTAGGACCCAATCCTAAGACTATGGACAATTACAGTGAACATATGCAACCTTTTATGGATTTCCTTGTTGCTGAGAAAAAGTGGCTTTTTAAAAAGGGTTATGATAAAGTTGAAATTACTTCAGAGGACGGACTTAAATTAAAAGGTATTCTTGTTTATGCTCCAGAATCTTCAAAAAAGACAGTTCTTGCAATTCACGGATATAAGAATTGCGGTATAAATGAATACAGTTCTTATGTCAGAATGTATCACGAAATGGGATTCAATGTTCTTGTTCCTGATGACAGAGGTCACGGTGAAAGTGATGGCAAATATATCACTTTTGCATGGTGGGACAGACGTGACTGTATCAGTTGGGTGAAATATATTATTGGAAAATTCGGTAAGGATTCTTCAGTTTTACTTCATGGAATTTCTATGGGTTCTGCAACAGTTATGAACGCATCAGGTGAAAAAGATTTGCCTGAGCAGGTCAAAGCGATAGTTTCTGACTGTGGTTACAACAGAGCATGGAATCAGTTTGCACACGTTCTGAAAAGGAATTTCCATCTTCCTGAATTTCCGATTATGCACGTTGCAAATATTATAAACAAAATTCTTTGTAAGTATGATTTCAGAGAAAATGCACCTGTTGAACAGGTGAAAAAGGCAAAAGTTCCGTTCCTTTTTATTCACGGCGGTGATGACGATTTCGTACCTACTGAAATGGTTTATGATGTGTATAATGCCTGTGCATCAGAGATGAAAGAATTACATATTTTCCCCGGTGCTGCACACGCTGAAAGTTATTATGTATGCCATGATGACTATGTGAAAGTTCTGAAAGAGTTTGTAGATAAAATTGAATTTTAAAAGAAAAACCTCCGATTGTTTGTCAATCGGAGGCTTTTTATTGCTTGTTAAAATTTAAGTAAGTTGATGAACAGACCGCCCTGTACTGTTCTGTTCTGGAAACCTACCTGACGTGCATCGTGAGTGTAGTACCAGTCAGTAAAGGGAACTTTGTCAACAGTTTCATTCAGCATTTTAAGCATTGCAGACACAATCATATCTGTATATTCTTTGTCATCTGTAAGAATTGTTGACCACATCTGCCAGTCACTCTTTGTGTAAAGGCTGCGGCAATCAAGCGGTAAGCCGTAAGCGTTTACTTTTGATTTGTAGTAATTTACTTCTGTTTCAAAGATGTCATCATCAAATATGCCAAGTGAGAAAAGCTTATCCCATACAAGGTTATATTTGATACTCCATGTATCTTCTCTGTCAAATGCAAGTTTGTAGTGGTCTTTGTCAAAAGCATCTTTTTTCCACTGTTCTGCATAATTTTTTGCAATAGATGTGTATTTATCTTCCTTGCCCATCATTTTAAGGAGCATTCCCCAAGCAGCCATACCCATAATTGCTTTTACTGACAAGTTACAGTTGTGTGCCAGATGTCCTGCGAAGTCATCGGTGCAAAGCTGATTTTCAGGGTTGTAACCGTATTTTACAAGGTAGTCTGCCCACTGAGTGAGGATGTCAAAGTGCTTTTCTGCATATTCGGTATTGCCTCTTTTTTTGCAGAGTGCTGCAACACAAAGGAGCATATTACCGCATTCTTCAACAGGCATCTGACTGAGAAGTCTGAGATGTCCGCCCTTGATTCCCTGGTCACCGTAAACCTGACCGTTTACAAGGGGATACTGACCTGCATCATGAGGTGCAAATTCATACTGCCAACCATCAGAATATGCAAACTTGAAAATAGGATTGAGCATATATTCAACAAGGTCGGGATTGTAGATAAGGAAAAGGGGAATTGAGGGATATGTAACGTCAACTGTTGCTGCACAACCGTTTGAGTAGCATTCTTTTGATACAAAAAGACCTTCTTCACCGTCCCATGCAAGTTTATGTGCTGCAACTGCCTGACGGTATGAGATTGAAATAACTTTTGCATATTCAGGACTGATTTTTTCTGCATCTGAAATCATTTTCGCATCGAATTCATCGACTTTTTTCATAATTTCAGCGTAGTCTTTGATTGCAAAGCCCATGTTGTCATCAAAGTCTTCTCTGTCTTTTCTCCAGAAACCTCTGACTCTTCTGCCAAAATATTCAAGTGAAAGAATATCGTCGTATCCGAAACAGAAGAAACCTGTTGCATTTTCAACTTCTTTGTAATCGTCACGTCCGTAAATTGCAGGGAAGTTGTCCATAACGCGCATTTCTTTATAGTTACTTACATCTGAACCTTTGTGGTTATCATCTGTAAAACCTGTTACACCGCCGGGTGCTGAAAGACACACTTTACCCCAGTTGATTCTCTGGTCGTCACCGCTGACTTTAAGTATATTTTCTTCACCGCTTGAGAGGAAAACATAGTTGTCTTCTCTGCCGAAATATACTTTTTCGTCAGGTGTGTTTGTGCAAAGCATTCCTGAAACGTCGACGTATACTGAGATGTCGTGTTTTTTACCGTCAAGTGATTTAACTTTATAAGACATATATGAAACAGGTCTTGAAAGGAGTTTTAAATCATCAGGCAACAGGGGAGTTGTGAATGTGATTTCAAGTTCAACTGTTTCATCTTTAAACGTGTAAATTGTTTTAAGAGGTGTTACAACAAGGTTAGTCTGTTCGATTTTTTCGGGAGTACCGAAGAATTTATGGTAAAAAGGATTGTGTCTTTTTTTACCCATAAAGACTTTATCTTTACCGTCAACTGTGATAATACCTGTAAGGGGATTCTGCATGCCGGTCCAATGACGGGGGAAGTCGTCGTTGAGTTTTTCAGACATAGACCATACGTTAAAGTAAGGGTCACAAGTTATAAGAGGTATGGCAGGGTAACGTGTGAATGATTTTTCCATAATATTACATCCTTTCATTCTAAAAAATCCGCAATCAAAGAATATGATTGCGGATTCTCTTGGTGGACATTAACGGACTCGAACCGCTGACCCTTCGCACGTCAAGCGAATGCTCTACCAGCTGAGCTAAATGTCCGAAGCACATTGCTTAGAAATTATACTATATATATTGATAAAAAGCAAGTGTTTTAACAAATAATCTATTTAACTGTTCTTGTTTCGTACTTAGGTTCACATGTAACGTTTATACCAAGTCTTCTGTAAAGTTTTTCGTCTACATCTGAAATAACAACTGAGAAATGTGCATCGCAGCCTTTAAGGTTTTCAAGCTGGTCAATTGCTTTCTGTGCATCAGGGTTTGTGACAGCACTCATACAAAGTGCGATAAGCACTTCGTCAGAATGAAGTCGGGGATTTCTGTGGTGAAGATTGTTTGTTTTCAGATTACAGATAGGCTCAATAACTTCGGGGCTGATAATATTTACATCTTCATCGATTCCTGCAAGTTCTTTAAGCGCATTGAGCAGAAGTGCAGAAGATGCACCGAGAAGATTTGAGGTTTTACCTGTTATAACTTTTCCGTCAGGGAGTACCATACCACCTGCAGGTGCGCCTGTAAGCTCAGCTTTTTCTATTGAAGCTGCGATTGCAGGACACATATCAGATGTGATGCCTTCTCTGTTCATTATAAGTTCAATTTTCTTGACTGTTTCAAAACTGCCCTTACCTTTTATGAAATCACTCTGTGCACTGTAATATCTTCTGAGAATTTCCATATGACAAGCGTTTATGATAACTTCTTCATCAGTAAAGCAAAATCCTGCCATATTAACACCCATATCTGTGGGTGACTTGTAGGGAGATGTACCCTGGATTCTCGTGAACATTTCGTCAAGAACAGGGAAGATTTCTACGTCACGGTTGTAGTTGACCGCAGTTCTGCCGTATGCTTCAAGGTGGAACGGGTCAATCATATTAACATCGTTCAAATCAGCAGTTGCAGCCTCGTAAGCAAGGTTTACAGGGTGTTTGAGAGGAAGATTCCAGATTGGGAAAGTCTCGTATTTCGCATAGCCAGATTTGATGTTACGTTTATTGTCGTGATAAATCTGTGAAAGACAAGTTGCCATTTTACCGCTTCCGGGACCGGGTGCAGTAATAACAACAAGTGAGCGTTCGGTTTCAATGTATTCATTTGAGCCGTAACCCTCATCGCTTACAATTTTGTTGATGTCTGAAGGATATCCGGGAATAGGGTAGTGCTTATAGTTTTTGATGCCTAAATGAGTCAAACGGTTAAGATATGCTTTTGCGGTCGGCTGACCTGTGTAGCAGGTGACAACAACACTGCCCACAAACAATTCAAGGTCTTTGAAAATGTCAATGAGTCTTAAAACATCCTCATCATAGGTGATGCCAAGGTCGCCGCGGGTCTTCTTCTTTTCGATGTCATTTGCATTTATTACAACGACAATTTCAACCTCATCTTTGAGAGTCTGAAGCATTCTGATTTTACTGTCAGGCTCAAATCCGGGGAGTACGCGGGAAGCGTGGTAGTCATCAAAAAGTTTACCGCCGAATTCAAGGTAGAGTTTACCGCCGAAATCGTTGATACGCTTTCTGATGTTTTCAGATTGAAATGAGAGATATTTTTCGTTGTCAAAACCGATTTTCTTCATTTTTGCATCCTCTTTCACAAAATGACTCAATTATAGATGATATTATACTATATGTTGCCGTTATTTTCAAGGAAAATTTAATTTTCTTTAATATTTTCATTTTTTACTCATCTTTTAGTTGATATGTTTGTGTTTTTATGGTAGAATGTTTCTAATAATATTTAGGAGTTGAAAAAATGTATAATTTCTCTTCATTTATCAAGTACAAAGTAAACGGTAAAGTTTACACAAGCTATGAAACAGATAATGCAGATTGTAAAGTTGTTTTCTCAGCAGACGACAATAAAATCACTGCATCTATAATTCCCTCAACAAAAATTGAACTTATCGAGTTTAAACTTGACACAAAAAGAGCATATAACAAAGGCGACGTGTTCTTCTCAAACGGTTATCAGTCATGGTCAACTTCATGGGAAGTTCAGAAAGAAAATATTCTTAAAAACACTAACCCTATTGCTAACATCACTGCTTGGTCAAAGAATGCTGTTGAAATAAGCGGCGACTATAAATTCTCAGGCTACAAAAAACAGAAGGGTTATTTCCACAGTAACGGTTATACATACATCAGAAATGGCGAAGACCTTGAATTCCTCGGTTCACTTTCAGAAAGAAACGGTTACACACTTTTCAGATATGATATGAACTCAGAAGATTTCTCAATTGTAAAAGACGTTGAAGGTCTTGTAATTGACAGTGAATATCAGCTTCTTGATGTTGTTTGTTTCAAAGGTGGATATGATGAAGTATTTGATAAATACTTTGAAGCAATGAAAGTTCCTGCACCCAGACTTAAACATCTTGCAGGTTACACTTCATGGTATAACTATTTCCAGAAAATTGATGAAGATATCATCATCCGTGACCTTAATGGTCTTGACAGGGCAAAGGACAGCGTTTCAATTTATCAGATTGACGACGGTTATGAGCCCAAAGTTGGTGACTGGCTTATTCCCAACAAGAAGTTCCCCAAGGGAATGAAATATATTGCCGATAAAATCCACGAAAAAGGCTATCTTGCAGGTATCTGGATTGCACCTTTCAGCTGTGAAACAGATTCAGTAGTTGCAAAAGAGCATCCCGATTGGTTCCTCAAAGTTCCCGGAACTGACAAACGTCACCTTGGTACATTTGCATGGGGCGGTTCTTACACACTTGATATTTACAATGAAGAAGCAAGAGCATACATCAAAAACTACTTTGACGTAATTCTCAACGATTGGGGTTACGATATGGTTAAGCTTGACTTCCTTTACAGCCAGTGCGTATTCCCCAGAAACGGCAAAACAAGAGGTCAGATTATGTGCGAGGCTATGGATTTCCTTCGTGAATGTGTTGGTGACAAACTCTTCCTCGGCTGCGGTGTACCGCTTCTTCCCTCATTCGGTGTTGTTGACGCTTGCAGAATCAGCTGTGACGTAAGCCTTTCATACAGACCGAAAATTGAAAACGTTCTTAACCTCAACAACGAACTTCCCTCAGCACAGAACGCAATCAATAACACAATTTTCAGAAGACACCTTGACGGCAGAGTTTTCTGTAATGACCCTGACGTATTCTTCCTTCGTAGCAATAACCTTAAATTCAACTACGAACAGAAACTTCTTCTTGCATTCATCAACAATCTTATGGGTAACGTTCTTTTTGTATCTGATAATGCAGGTGATTACACAGAAAAAGAAATTGAACTTCTTAAAATGTTCTTCAAAGAAAATGATGCAAAAATCATTTCTGCTGAAAGAGTTAACCTCGGTGACGATATCGAAGTTGTATTTGATGACGGTAATGGTGCAAAAACACTTAAATTCAACATTCTCACAGGTGTAAGCAACATCAGAGAAATTTTAGGAGTATAAGATTATGAAAAAAATTATTGCAATTTTACTTTCAGTAGTTCTTGTTTTCTCACTGGCTGCTTGTTCAGGCGGAAACACAGGAAGCACTGAACATTCATTTGTTAAATTCACTATGAAAAATGGTGACAGTTTTGTGGTTGAACTTATGCCCGAATATGCACCTGAAACAGTTGAAAATTTCTTGGGACTTGTTGAGGCAGGCTTCTATAACGGTCTTACTTTCCACAGAATCATTGACGGTTTTATGGCACAGGGCGGCTGTCCCAAAGGTGACGGCACAGGTGACAGCGGTAAAAACATCAAAGGTGAATTTTCTGCAAACGGATTCAAAAAGAACACTCTTTCTCACGAAAAAGGCGTAATTTCTATGGCACGTGGTAATGAGAATAACTCAGGAAGCTGCCAGTTCTTCATCTGCTATGCAGCAGCTTCACATCTTGATGGAAACTATGCTGCTTTCGGTAAAGTTGTTGAGGGTATGGAAACAGTTGACAGTTTCCTTGAAGTTGAAAGAGTATATTCATCAGGTGACGGTACTTTTTCAAAGCCCGTTAATCCTCCTGTTATTGAAAAAGCAGAAATTATTGACTACACAGTATCACAGTAATAAAAAAGTTGACTTTCAGACAGGATTGTGATAAAATCATCTTGTCTGAAAAGACTCATTTACATAATATTATCTGAGGTGTAAACAATGAAAAAAGTTTTATCTGTTTTACTCGCATTAACACTTTGTTTTGCTTGTTGTGTTACTGCTTTTGCAGCAGTAAGCCCTACTCCTGATAAATACTATACAATTGATGCTGAATCTGCAGTTATCGGTGGAGGTATTGCAGTTGCTGCTCCTACTGTCGGTAAAGCAGGACAGATTGTTGTTCTTACTGCAACAGCAGCAGAAGGATATGTATTTGACCATTGGGAACTTGACGGTATGTTTGAAATTGTTGAAGGTACAATTTATGACCCCGAAATCAAAGTTGAAATCGTACCTGATGCAAACAACAAAACACACGGTGACCTTGCAGACCGTGCAGACATCACTGCTGATGCACATTTCAAACCTCTCGATGAAGAAGCAACAACAGGTGAACAGGAAACTGCAAAACCTGATGACGGTCCCGTTGCTCCTCAGACAGGTGTTATGGATACACAGGCAATCACAGTTATTGCCCTTGCAGTAATCGGTCTTATGACAGTTGCAGTTGTTTATAAAAAACGCACAGAGAAAGCAAAATAATATGAATATTTAATTTCTGAAGGTCTTGTTTTCACTTTGAATCCAAGACCTTTAGTTAATATGAGGAAGTTTTATGGGTACAAGAGAAAACGAAAGAAAAAAAGTGAATAAAATTGCAATCACTGTTCTTGTGATTCTGCTTTTACTTTGTTTGCTCGGCGGACTCGGTTATCTTGCATTTCAGTGGTACAGCGGTCACATTGCAGAAGAAAGTTACGGTAATCTGATAGGATTTGTCGATGAAGCGGTCAGTGAAGGGGAAAGGGACGAGGAAGAAAACCGTCCTGAAAACCCTATTGATTTTGCATCTCTGAAAGCAAAAAACGACGAGGTTTATGCCTGGATAAAAATTCCCAACACAAAGATTAACTATCCTGTTGTACAAAGCAGAGTTGATGATAATTTCTATCTCAACAAATCAATTGATAAAAAGTATCTTTTTGCAGGTATGATTTATTCTCAGTCCTGTAACAGTCTTGATTTCTTTGACCCTGTTACAGTTCTTTACGGACATAATATGAAAAACGGAACAATGTTTCAGAATCTTCATAAATTTCAGGATGCAAAGTTCTTTGAGGAAAATGACATTTTTTATGTTTATACGGAAACACACATTCTCACATACAAGGTTGTTTCTGCCTTCAAATATGACAACAGACATATTATGAATTCTTTTGATTTCAATGATCCCGCTCAGCTTGAAGAGTTTCAGAATACTGTCCTCAATCCTGATAGTTTCATCAAAAATGTAAGAAGCGGAGTTGAACTTAATCAATATTCAAAGGTTCTTGTTTTAAGCACCTGTATAAATGATAAAAGAGCAAGATATCTTGTTTGCGGGGTGATGATTGACGATGAAAAAACGAAATAATAATTTTGATTTATCAAGCGAAGAAGTTGTTGGCGAATTTATGAAAGCATATGACTCTCATTCATCACACAGACACCACCACCATTCACATTCCTCAGATGAACATTCAGAAAACAAGGGGAAACACTCTCACTCTTCCGGCAGAAAGAAGAAAAAAAGTGTTCCTGTTTTTCTTAAAGTTCTGATTATAATTGTTGTTGTTCTGCTTTTACTTGCAATGTTGGGTGCAGGCGCACTACTTGTTATGCAGAAGCGAGGCAAAGACGCAATTGCAAACAAAAAAGAAGATGTGACAATTGCTACAATTGATAGTGCTGTGTCATATGATGACAGCGGTAAAACTGTTGTATATAACGGGCAGAAATACGTGTTTAACGAAAACATTGTAACAGCAGTTTTTCTCGGTGTTGACGACAGACGAGGCGGTGTATATCTTACTGATGAGCATGGCACTGCAGGTCAGTCTGATACAATTATGGTTCTTGCATATGATACTGAGAACGGAAATGTGTCTGTTCTTACAATTCCCCGTGACACTATCGTTGCGGTTGATGTGTATTCTGCAAGCGGTAAATTTGCACGTGCTGAAGAAATGCAGATTTGTCTTTCATTTGCCTATGGTGACGGTGGTAAATTAAGTTGCGAAAATACAATCAAATCTGTAGAACGTGTTCTTATGGGTGTTCCTGTTGACCATTATTTCTCATTAAGAGAGTCAGGCGTCGATGCACTCAATGGTGCTGTCGGCGGTGTTGAACTTACTGCAATTGAAACAATCGGCCAGTTCAGGGAAGGTGAAAAAGTGCACCTCACCGGTACTGCAGCACGTTACTATTGTACTCAACGTGATTCATCGAAACTTGATTCTGACTCGCTCAGACGTCAGAGGCAGATTCAGTATGTAAAGGCGTATGCAGCCAAGGTTATTTCTATGGCTAAGGATGATATTGGTGTCATCTCCAGACTTTATAACACTGCTAAAAAATACACTGTTACAGATATTTCACTTTCCGATGCAGTTTTTGTCGGTACGGAACTTGTTAATGATTCAGCGAAAATCAATAAAGTTACTTCACTCAAAGGTGAATATGTACAAGGTGATAAGTTTGCTGAATTTATTATAGATAAAGAGTCAACATATGAAACGATTCTTGAAATTTTTTACAACAAAGTGTAATTCAGGAGGTAATGAATTATGAAAAAAATCACTAAAATCTTAGCAGTTATCCTGTCTTGTATCTGCGTCTTTTCCATGCTCTCAGTGGGTGCAAATGCAGCAGAAAAAGACTGTGTGTGTGAACTTAAACTCACATCTTCAGTGGCTTCTCCTAAACCCGGTGAATCTTTTACAGTAACAGTAAGTGCAAAAACAAACTATCCTGTTATTAACGTAAACTCAATCATTGTTTATGATTCAAAATATTATGAACTGGACACTTCAAAAGGTGTAGCAGTTAAAAGTGCAACAAAAATGCCTGTAAGCCTGAACCAGGCAACAAATTCACCTTTAGGTATGTATCATCAGAGTTATTCATCATCTATGGCAAAACAGTATAAACTTGTTTTTGCAGGTGTTACATGGCTTCCCTCACTTTCTTCACAGGGCAAAAACACGCCCACAACTACACTTAACGATTTTACAAACCTTTACACAATTAAATTCAAAATGAAATCAAAAGCACCTACAGACGGTAAAGGTTTCCTTGGTATTGACCCCGTATATGTAAAAGATGAAAATGCAAGTATGAGAAGCGGCGTTTACGCATCACACGGCGGAAAAACTTTGGGTGATGATGTTGTAGCTTCATACGGTCAGACAATTGACCTTTCACAGGCAGTACTTTTCGGTACAGAAGTTGTAAGGGCAGAACCTGACTATAATATTACAATAAATTATAAATCAAGTGCAGATGTTGCAAAACTTCTTAATCTTAAAGGTTATGATTGGCTTTCAGCAGACACAAGCATTGTTGATTCATACAAATCAACAATCACCGCAGGAAAAACGGGTACAACTTACATTGCTGGTATTTCAGAAGACGGCAAAACAATGGTTAACTGTGAAGTTACAGTAAATTATGCCTGGTGGCAGTGGATTATCATTATCGTTCTCTTCGGCTGGCTTTGGTATTGATTTTTAAAAATTCCGTAAATAACTGACCTTATATCGCGTTTTTGCATATAATGTTTCGAGGACAAGTATCAGCCCTGAAATTTCTCCCCGAATTTTTAGGCTGATGATTATTTCCTTAAAATGTTGGCAATGATAATGTTGTCAATAAAATTTACGGAGAGTGATTTGTATGATAAAACGGGGAGATATCTATTACGCTGACCTGAGTCCTGTTGTAGGCTCAGAACAGGGTGGAATAAGACCTGTTTTGATAGTTCAGAATGACGTAGGAAATAAGTACAGTCCCACAGTGATTGCGGCTGCAATAACAAGTCAGAAATATAAAAACAGTCTGCCCACACATATACGTGTCAATGCAGACGGTTGCGGACTTGCAAAGGATTCAATTGTTTTGCTTGAACAGGTAAGAACAATTGATAAACGCAGATTAAAAGAACGTATGGGTAATCTTGATGACGTCGATATGGACAGAATCGATAAAGCTTTAAGCGTGAGCTTTGGACTTGGCGGGGCTACATAACGGGTGGCTCCGCTTTTATTAGGCAGACGGAAATCGAACCCATCACGCCTGACAGGAGGTTTAAAATGAAAAGCAAAATACTTAAAAATGTACTCAGAATGCTCACATTTCCATTTATATGTGCAGTAGGAGGTCCTTTTCTTTATACAGGAAGAAAACAGGAACCCCTGAAATTCAACAAAGACGGCAAATTCAGAATTTTACATATGTCTGACATCCATCTTGTTCATGAACTTATGGAAGAAGAACAGCCTATTGAAATTACAAAACAACAGGTTGCAGATACACTGAATCTTATTGAAGAATGTATCAGAAGAACAAACCCTGATTTGGTGGTTTTCACAGGTGATAATGTCAGCAGTAACTACGAGCTTATTACATATGATTATGCTGCAAAAACAATCAGAAGGCTTTATCAGGCTGTTGGTAAATTTAATCTCCCTCTTGCTATTACATTCGGTAACCACGACGGAGAAAGAAACACACACAAAGAGTTCCAGATGAGAATCTTTATGGAATATGAAAATTTCCGCGGTGTATATAATGAGGAAGCTGTTTACGGCTGCGGTAATTACAGTTTACCGATTCTTTCATCAGATGGTAAGAAAACTGCTTTTAACCTCTGGATGTTCGATTCAAACGATTATCTTGACGGAATAAAGGGCACAGGATACGACTGTGTACATAAAGACCAGCTTGACTGGTACAGAAGAAAAGCAGATAAATTAAAAGCAGATAATGGTGGTGAACCTGTTTATTCTATTGCGTTCCAGCACATCTGTGTACCCGATGTTCATTCCTGTTTCAAGGAAGTTGATGAAAACATTGAGGGTGCAATCAAGTGCGATGACGGAAAGTTCTATGTGTTGCCTGAAAGTGCTCAGGGTGAACTCAACGAAAGTCCAAGTCCTCCTATGGTTCGTTATGACGGACAGTTTGATGCCTTCAAAGAACAGGGCGACGTTATTGCTATGTTCTGCGGCCACGACCACGTCAATGACTTTATTGTAGAAAAAGACGGTATTAAACTTGGTCAGACAATCTGCGGCGGTTTTATGACTTACGGTTGGCGCAGAGGCGGAAGACTTATAGAAATTGACGAAAACAGTCCTAAAGAATTCTACACTGAAACTGTAGTTGTTGAAGAAAGAGAAGAAGTTGATATCTGATGAGTGAAATTTTTTCAAGACAGAATATTGTCTTTGGCTCAGATTCCCTTGAAAAATTAAATAATTCACGAGTTGCTGTCTTTGGAGTCGGCGGGGTTGGTGGATATGTCTGTGAAGCTCTGGCAAGAAGCGGCGTAGGTGAGATTGATATTGTGGATAATGACACGGTTTCAGTTTCAAACATCAACCGACAGATTATTGCTTTGCACAGTACAATCGGCAGAAATAAGGTAGAAGTCTGCAAAGAAAGACTCCTCGATATTAACCCTGATTTAAAAGTAGTCGCTCATAATTGCTTTTTTCTCAAAGAAAATGAAAGCGAATTTGAGTTTGAAAAGTTTGATTACATTGTAGATGCTATTGATACTGTCAGCGGTAAACTTGCCCTTGCAGTTATTGCCGATAAACTTGATATCCCCATAATTTCTTCAATGGGTGCAGGAAATAAAACCGACCCGACTATGTTCAAAGTATCTGATATTTACAAAACATCAGTCTGTCCTCTTGCAAAAGCAATGCGAAAGCTTTGCAGAGAAAACGGTGTAAAGAAGCTGAAGGTTGTATATTCGGAAGAACTTCCAACTATAAAAGAAGAACTTACAGATGAAACTTCAAACAAACGTCAGATTCCCGGCAGTGTCTCGTTTGTTCCCTCAGTTGTGGGACTTATTATGGCAGGGGAAGTAGTGAAAGATTTAATCGGATTTGGTGAATAAAATGAAAAGAGAACTTGAAGCGTGGCAGATTGCTGAGAGAAGTATTTCAAAAACCTACAGAAAAACTATCTGGAATCCTTTTGTAGAAGCAGTTAAAAAATATCAGATGATTCAATCGGGGGATAAGATTGCTGTCTGTATATCAGGCGGTAAGGATTCAATGATACTTGCTGTTCTTATGAGAATGTTGCAAAGGTACAGTGAAGTCCCTTTTGAACTTGAATACATAGTTATGGACCCCGGTTACAATGCTGAAAACAGAAAAAGAATCGAAGAAAATGCGAAGATTCTCAATATTCCCGTCAGTTTCTTTAACTCGGATATTTTTAATGTGGTTGTAAAAATTGAACAGAATCCCTGTTATCTGTGTGCGAGAATGAGAAGGGGTTACCTCTATTCACGAGCAAAGGAACTTGGGTGCAACAAGATTGCTCTCGGACACCATATGAGTGATGTTATTGAAACAACGGTAATGGGTATGTTTTACGGCTCTCAGATTCAGGCTATGCTTCCGCGTCTTAAAAGTACCAACTATGAGGGTATGGAACTGATAAGACCTATGTACTGCATAAAGGAAGATGCGATTATTGCATGGTCGAAATATAATAATCTTGAATTTATCAGATGCGCCTGTCGTTTTACTGAAGATTATAAAACCAATGATAACAAGGAAGGTCTTTCAAAACGTCAGGAAATAAAAGACCTAATCAAGCAGATGAAAAAAGTAAATCCCAATATTGAAATCAACATTTTCCGTTCAATTCACAATGCCAATGTTGACACAATGGTGGAATATAAACTGAATGATGAATTTCATTCATTTCTCGAAAGATTTGAATAATCAAAGGAGATGAAATACTATGAAAAAAGCGGCTAAAGTTATTGTTATTTCTCTTGCAGTTTTATTAGTAGGTGTAATTCTTTACTTTGTATGTGCGTTTTTTGGTAATCCTGTTTCATATCTTTTGTCTGCAAATTCAGCAGATGACTACATAGAAGAAAAATATCCTGATTATGACCTTGAAATTGAAAAAGTCGGTTATGATTTTAAGGTTTCAGGATATTATGCAAAAGTTGTTTCTCCAACAAGTATTGACACGCATTTCAGCGTTTATTTCGATTTCTTGGGCAGACCCGTACGTGATACTTTTGATAATGTGACAGACGGATGGAATACGGCTATGCGTCTGGAAAATGAGTACAGAGAACTTGTAGATTCGGTTGAAGATGAAATCAAAAAAGAATTTACTACAGATATTTTTTACGGTGAAGTAAAAACATCGGAAGTTTCCGAAGATTACTGCGGAAAAGAGCCTTACGGTATTCCTATGAATGACCTTGTTCTTGATTATGATTATGATATAAACGAAGTGGGAAAGAAAGCAGGTCACATAGTTTTCTATTATGATGAAACCGAACTTACTGCTGAAAAGTCTGCAGAAAGACTTCTTAAAGCAAAAGAAATTTTTGATAGAAATAACATAAAATTCTTCGCAATTGACTTTATAGCGCAAGAACCTAGAACAGATGAGAATGTAGGCAACAGAAAAGAATTTTCAGTCAGAGAATTTCTTTACAGTGATATCTATGAAGACGGACTTGAAGAACGTCTCCAAGAAGCAGCGAATGATTTAAATGAATATTATTCAAAAGAAGATGCAAAGAAATAAAAAATCAGCCAACCTTTTTACGGGTTGGCTGTAATTTTTTATAAAGTTAAGATTAAAGTGATTCAGCGATTTCTTTTGTATCACGTGCGATTGCAAGTTCTTCGTTTGTGGGAAGTACAAACACTTTAACTTTAGAATCTGCAGTGCTGATTTCGCCTTCTTTGCCTCTGATAAGTGAGTTGTTAACTTCCTTATCATATTTAACGCCAAGGTATGTGAGGTTTTCGCAAACATCTTCGCGAAGGTCAGTTGTGTTTTCACCGATACCGCCTGTGAATACGATAGCATCTACGCCGTCCATTGCTGCGATGTAGCTGCCGATAACTTTACGTACCTGATATTTAAGGATTTTTCTTGCAAGTGCTGCTCTTTCGTTACCTTCTGCAATAGCTTTGAGGAGGTCACGGTCGTCACTTGAAACGCCTGAAACACCGAGGTAACCTGATTTCTTGTTGAGAACGTCGCTTGTTGTTTTAGCATCCCAGCCTTCTTTTTCCATAAGGAAGAGGATAGCAGAGGGGTCAACAGCACCGCAACGTGTACCCATTTCAAAACCGTCAAGGGGAGTAAGACCCATACTTGTATCGATAACTTTACCGCCTTTAACAGCTGTAATTGAAGAGCCGTTACCAAGGTGACAAGTAACAATTTTAAGGTCTTTGATGTCTTTGCCCATAACTTCTGCACAACGAGCGCTTACAAAACGGTGAGATGTGCCGTGGAAGCCGTAACGACGAATCTGATATTTTTCTGTATATTCGTAAGGAATGGGGAAAGTATATGCTTCTTCAGGCATTGTGCTGTGGAAAGCATTGTCGAAAACTGCGATTTCGGGAACGTCAGGTCCGAAAACTTCAAAACAAGCTTTGATACCCTGAATGTGTGCGGGGTTGTGAAGGGGAGCAAGGTCGCAAAGACTTTCGATACCTTCGATAACTTTTTCGTCAATGAGAACGCTCTTCTGGAAGAGTGCACCACCCTGAACTACACGGTGACCAACTGCACCGATTTCTGAAAGGTCGTCGATAACTTTGCAATCGCCTTCAGTGAGAACTTTTTTAACTTCAACAAAAGCCTCTGTGTGGTTTTTGAGAGGAACTTCGTAGAAGAAGCTTCTGCCGTCTGCTGTTTTGCCGTCAATCTGACCTGCAAAACCAACTTTTTCACAAATACCTTTTGCAATCATCTGCTCAGTTTCCATATCAATAAGCTGATATTTGAGAGATGAACTGCCTGCATTGATAACAAGAACTTTCATTTTTGTACCTCCAAAATTAACTTTTAACTTGAAAAATGCAAATTACTGTAATATTATATACTATATAATACAAATTTTCAAGTTATTTTTGCGAAAGGATAGCCGTAAAATGAAAATAACTGCAATTATTTCTGAATTTAACCCATTTCACAAGGGACATAAATATCTGATTGATAAAGCACGTCAAAACGGTTCTACACATATTGTAGCTGTTATGAGCGGAAATTTCGTTCAGAGAGGGGAATCAGCCGTTTTTTCCAAATGGGATAGGGTGAATACTGCCCTTGAAAACGGAGTTGATTTAGTTGTTGAGAATCCTCTT
>JAZRQI010000321.1:0-9962 GCA_045649705.1 Acutalibacteraceae bacterium | reverse complement strand
AAGAGAATCTCTGTCAAGAGTATACTTTGTGGGGTCAAATGAGTCAATGTCTGCATAGAGAACATAGAAAGCATAAGTGTTCCACAATGTACCCATAAATTTACGCTGACCTTCTGTTACAGCCTTAGCGTGGAAACGGTTGGGAAGCCAGGGAGCAGAGTTAGTGTAGAAATACCAACGGATAGCGTCTGCACCGTGCTGTTCAAGTGCATCGAAGGGGTCAACCGCGTTGCCCTTAGATTTTGACATCTTCTGACCGTTTTCGTCCTGAACGTGTCCGAGAACTATAACGTTTTTGAAGGGTGCTTTATTGAAAATAAGTGTTGAAATTGCAAGGAGTGAATAGAACCAACCTCTTGTCTGGTCAACTGCCTCTGAAATAAAGTCTGCAGGGAACTGTGCCTCAAACAAATCTTTGTTTTCAAAGGGATAGTGGTGCTGTGCAAAGGGCATTGCACCTGAGTCAAACCAGCAGTCGATAACTTCGGGAACACGTGTCATATTCTTTCCGCAGACAGGACATTTAACGTTTACTTCGTCAATGTAAGGTCTGTGAAGTTCAATGTCATCGGGACAGTTGTCTGACATTGATTTAAGTTCTTCAATACTGCCGATAGAATGTCTGTGACCGCATTCGCATTCCCAGATATTAAGAGGAGTACCCCAATAACGGTTACGGCTGATACCCCAGTCCTGAACGTTTTCAAGCCAGTCACCGAATCTGCCTTTACCGATGCTTTCGGGAATCCAGTTGATTGTGTTGTTGTTTTTGATAAGGTCGTCACGTACCTCAGTCATTCTGATGAACCATGATTCTCTTGCATAATAGATGAGAGGAGTGTCACATCTCCAGCAGTGAGGATAGCTATGCTCAAACTTGGGAGCGTCGAAGAGAAGTCCTCTCTTTTCAAGGTCGATAAGAACTTCCTTGTCTGCATCCTTACAGAACATTCCTGCAAAAGGAGTTTCCTCTGTCATATTACCCTTACTGTCAACAAGCTGAACGAAGGGAAGGTCATATTTTCTGCCCACATTTGCGTCGTCTTCACCGAATGCGGGAGCAATGTGAACAATACCTGTACCGTCTGTGAGAGTAACATAACTGTCACAGGTTACAAAATATGCTTTCTTATGCTGACGCTCGATGATTTCACCGCAACAGTCAAAGAGAGGTTCATATTCTTTATATTCAAGGTCTTTACCTACATAAGTTTCAACAACTTCGTAAGGTGCAGTTTCCTTTTCACCACCGAGAATCTTTTCGCAAAGTGCTTCTGCAAGGATATATGTGTAACCGTCTGCAGTTTTAACTTTAACGTAGTTTTCTACAGGGTTTACGCAGAGTGCAAGGTTTGAGGGAAGTGTCCAGGGAGTTGTTGTCCACGCAAGGAAATATGCATCTTCACCCTTGATTTTGAATCTTGCAATTGCTGAACGTTCTTTTACATCCTTGTAGCCCTGAGCCACTTCGTGAGATGAAAGAGGAGTTCCGCAACGGGGGCAATAGGGAACAATTTTAAAACCTTTGTAAAGGAGACCTTTATCAAAAATCTGTTTCAGTGCCCACCATTCAGATTCGATGAAATTATTATGATATGTTACATAAGGGTCATCCATATCTGCCCAGAAGCCGACAGTTGATGAGAAATCTTCCCACATACCCTTATATTTCCATACGCTCTCTTTACATTTGTCAATGAAAGGAGCAATACCGTATTCTTCAATCTGTTCTTTACCGTCAAGACCGAGAAGTTTTTCAACTTCAAGTTCAACGGGAAGACCGTGAGTATCCCAACCTGCTTTTCTGGGAACCTGACAGCCTTTCATTGTGCGGTAACGGGGAATCATATCCTTGATAACACGTGTAAGAACGTGACCGATATGAGGTTTACCGTTTGCTGTGGGAGGACCGTCGTAGAATACATATGGTTCACCCTCACGTGCACTTGATTTTTCAAAGATTTTGTTTTCTTTCCAGAAGTTCTCAACTTCTTTTTCACGCTCGACAAAACCGAGGTTTGTAGGAACTTTCTTGTACATTGTAAAATCTTCCTTTCAATAAAAAATGCTTCCGCCCGAAACAGGACGAAAGCAACTTCGTTTAACCACCTATTTCCATACAATCATATGGCTTCCCGTAACGGGGGAATCCGGCTTCACCTAATCTGCCGAAAGCATTTCAGTTTGCAACTCAGGAGTGATTTTCACCTGAAATCTACTCATCATCGGGCTTACACCCTCCCCGACTCGCTGAAGATTTTCCACTTCGGTTACTGTCTCCGTCACAGTTTTTCATTATATCTTATATATGATATCACAACAAATCCCAAATGTCAATTAAACTGCTTAAAGTTTTCATCGTCATTGACAGATGTTATCGTGTTATCTTTCAGAAGTAAACCGCACAATTTCAGCAGATGTTCCGTTTTTGCTGCACCCTCATGGTCCATACCTTTGTAGAACCATACCCTGTCTTTTATTGCACTGGTTGATACATCAATTTCTTCTTCAAGATTGTCACAAGTCGCACCCATTGAGCAGGACATAGTGTCAACAATACCGTCTGAATGTCTGTTGTCACGTCTGAAGATTTTCTCCATAGGCAGACCGTATCCGCAGAGAGAGAAAAACTCAATTCCGTTTTTCCTCTGCTTTTCAAGAAAAGCAGGGAAATCGTTTCTGATACTGAAATTCTCATCGCATATTTTTGCCAGTTTCTCACTCATTTTATGAGATTTACGGAGTCTTTCGTAATCCGTATGAGGAACTGCACCCCATCCGATTGAAGTACGGAAAAGAACTTTATCCTGCAAAGCAGAAAAAATAGAATCTATTACATTTTTTCTTGTTTGTGATGTAAGCAAAGAACAAAGTTTTTTCAGTTCATTGGGGATGATATCATCTTCATTTTCTGAAAATCCGCCCTCAAGGAGTTTTACAACAAGGCTTGAGCCGTCAAAAGCAGGAACAACGCCTACAACACGGTTGATGTGTCCCCTCGCCCCATGACGGTTAACATAAGCCGTTGAAATTGTACCGCCAAGACTTACAGGAACAAGGTTTACTTTTTCGGCATTTCTCTGCTTCATAACGTTCTGAATGAATTCATCAAGCTCACCCACAACTTTTTCTGTATTACCGAAGGAATTATATGTAAAGAAGTAGAAATTTTCTTCACCGATTTCCGTGGCAATCTTATCAACAGGAAGCATTCTTCTTATATATTTTCTTTCTTCTTCTGTACAATCCTTAAAGCTGTTGGGATAACGTTCAACCTTAAGTTTATGTATTTCATTTCCGTCTTCATCAAGAGCGAGACCCTCTGCCTGGCTTGAAATTTCGTCATAAACCGCCTTTGAAAGACCACAGTCACGTCTTGTAATCACAGAGCCTATACAAGGCAGAACTATCTTTTTAATAAGCTTTTTTATGTCAATATCAAAAGGCCATACACGAGTACCGTCCTCCGTATTGATAACCCTTGACTGACCAACACCTGCAATAGCAATTGCAGGAAAAATTTCTGAAGGCATAACACCCCTCCTCACATCACAAACTTTACCACAAACAGAGCTTCATGTCAAATTTTAAGAATTATTATAAATAGCCTCTAAACCTTGACATTGTAAGAAAATAAGATATAATTAAAGCATAGTAACTTTAAGAAAGGAGTACATATTCAATGGATCTTAACACAATTATCACAGGTATTACTGATTTCTTCACAAGCATTCCCTGGCAGAACGTTATTCAGTCATTCATCGGCAGCGTTAACGGTATCAACTGGGATTCTTTGGCAGGTCTCTTTGACTGGTTCGACTTCACAGAAGGTCCTCTCCAGGAATTCATCGACAATCTCACAAATATCTTCTCTTCACTTTTTTAATCAGTTGAAGCAGTAAAACTTAACCCCTGTTCTCACGAACAGGGGTTTTTGTTTGTTATTCTTCTGAGTAATAAACAGGTTCTTCTGTTACGGGATCTGTGGGTATATCCACAACAGGTACATCTGTTGCGGGAGGATCTGTCACTACAGGAGTCTCCGTTGTAGTTTCTCCTCCGAGAATACCCTGCCACCAGTTTGTTGTGGTTTCAGAGTCTGTTGTCAGGAAGGGATCTTCTGTTGTTGTTTCCCCTGTCCAGTCTGAAACAGTTGTTTCGTAAGTGTAGTCACCTGTATAACCTATCTGACTTGATGAAGAAGGTCCTGTGTATGAGGGTTTCTGTGTAAGATAGTTATTAAGCACATTTACACGGTTGGGGTCAAGAGCGATGTTTGTCTTTCCGTAGAGAAGTTTCTGCAGCTGCTGTGCTGCAAGAGGATAGTCAACAACCCAACAGGAACCTGCATGACTTATTGATGCCGTTGCTCTCGTGTCAAGAGTCGGGAATGTTTCCTGCTGCATTGCGTAGTTTATCCAGCCTTCTGAAAGAGCCTGTTTACCGTAAGACAGGATTTTTGACTGACGCATATTTGTTTTCATATAGGGCAGAACCGCTTCAACAACGTTGTAGAGTTCTGTTACCGATGCGCCTTTTGCTTTCTGCATAATACCGTTGATAACTCTTCTCTGGTTTGCAGTACGGCTTACGTCACTGTCTGAATAGTAATATCTGATTCTTGAATAAACAAGAGCCTCTGCACCGTTGAGAAGAACTGCATCACCTGATGAAACACGTTGACTTGATGTTCTGTTGATATATGCTGCAAGACCGGGTTCAATGGGAACTGTTACCCCTCCGAGAGCATTGATAACATCTTCGAATGAACCGAAATATACACTTGCATAGTAGTCGATTTTAATTTTATAGTTCTTTTCAACAACTTCAATTACACCCTTAGGTCCGCCGTAATAGCAGGATGCATTGATTTTCTCATATCTGTCTCTGCCGTCAACATTCATATAAGTGTAGCTATCACGCATGATTGAAGCAAGAGTAATAGTCTTTGTTTTTTTGTTGACAGATGCGATAATAATTGAGTCTGCACGGCCGTTTGATTTATCACTGCCGTCGCCGTCCTGACCGAGAAGAAGAATGTTGATGACATTTTTACTGCTCATCTTTTCTCCGCCGTTGTTTGACCACTTTTTAAGTGCATCGTTGAGAGATGCAGCGTCAGAAACACCGAACATTGTTTCAAAATCTTCTTCAGCCTCGAGAGTTTCACCCTCTACCAACGGATTAGCGTGACCCGGGTCATACATTCCGCCAAGCATACTGCTGAATTTGATTCCTACAACAATAACTGCCACAATACAGATTGACAAAACAGCAATAAGCACTGAATATATTATTTTTTTCTTTTCTTCTTTTTTCATTTCTTCGTCAGTTAACTCCTCGTAATAACGGTCCTTTTTCTGACGTTTTTCTCTTTTCTGAGGAGCATAGTCTTCAGAGAAATCCCCGAAAACATCGGATGACTCTTCCGCAGCCTCTTCCTCATAATCAGTATTCATAAATGAAAACGCATCTTCAAGCAGTCCGTCAATATCACTGTTTTCCTTATTGAAATTTTCAAAAAGGTCGTTACTGCTATTATTTGAAGATTTTCCGCCCATATTCTTATCATCCATTCAATCACTTCCCAATAATAGACCTGAGTTTTAACACTCCTTATCTAATTATATATTATGACACAAAACATTTATTTCTTTTTTCTTTTTAGGAATAATATTTTAAAAATATAATTAACAATTATTAAGATTTAATATCCCGACACCCGTTGTAATAAAAAATTAACAAATTCTTGAAAATTTGTATCGGCTTTATGGTTGACAAGGCTGAAATAATAATGTATAATGGTATCCGTTAATACAAAATTTGCCCCTGCAAACAGCGGAGGGAGGGAATAGAATGAGTCAGGTAAAAGTTAAAGAAAACGAATCTTTGGACAGCGCACTCAGAAGATTTAAGAGACAGACTTCAAGAGACGGCGTTATTCAGGAAGTTCGTAAAAGAGAGCACTATGAGAAGCCTTCTGTAAAAAGAAAGAAGAAGTCTGAAGCTGCTCGTAAGCGTAAATTCAAATAATTAACGAAAGGACAAGTGAATAACTTGTCCTTTTTGTTTTAGAGGGATATTATGGAAAAAATTACAAAACTTACCGAAAATCTTAAAAGTCACGAATGTTTACTCATAACAAGTGAAGAAAACAGAAAGTATCTCACTTCTTTCTCTTCTTCGGCAGGATTTCTTGTGCTGGGCAAAAACGGGTCTGCATTCTTCACCGATTCAAGGTATATTGAAGCAGCAGAAAAAGAGATAAACATCTGTCCCGTAAAGCTTTTCACAGATTTCAAGGATGATGTAGCAGATTATATTTTCCAGCACGGATACAGTAAAGTTCACATTGAAGCTGAAAAAACATCTGTTGCGAGACTTAACTTTCTCACGAAAAATCTGAAGCTGACAAAAATCTGTTCTGACGGCACCCTTGACAGAAACATCGAAAAACTCAGAGAAGTAAAATCAGAAGAAGAAATTTCAAAAATACAGAAAGCACAGCTCATTGCTGAAAAGGCTTTCAATGAAATACTCACATTTATAAAACCCGGTGTCAGAGAAATTGAAATTGCAGCCAGACTTGAAAACATTATGAGAACTGAGGGTTCTCAGGGATTTGCATTTGACACAATTGCAATTTCAGGCAAAAACACATCAAAGCCTCACGGCGTACCCACTGACAACAAAGTGAGTATCGGTGACTTCGTGACAATGGATTACGGTGCAGTTTTCGACGGATACAGAAGTGATATGACAAGAACTGTAGCAGTAGGTGAAATCAGTTCAAAACAAGAAGAAATTTATAACACTGTCCTTAAAGCTCAGGAAACATCACTCTCAATCCTCAGAGCAGGAGTGAAATGTTCAGATGCTGACAAAGCCGCAAGAGATGTTATAAAGAATGCAGGATACGGGGAATTTTTCGGTCACTCCACAGGTCACGGAGTAGGCATTGAAATCCACGAATCCCCTAACCTTGCGCCCAAATCAAAAGCAATTCTCGAAATCGGAAATGTTGTAACGGTAGAGCCGGGAATTTACATTCCCGATGAATTCGGTGTAAGAATCGAAGACTTTGTTGTAATTACCGATTCAGGTTGCAGAAACCTTACCTCATCACCCAAAAATCTTATAGTTTTATAAAAAAGAAAGATGATAAGACTTTTCAAAGTCTTATCATCTTATTTTTATCTCCTGCTACTGTTAAAGTATAGTCTATGTTCACTCTTGCTCCGCACATATCAAGCTTTTCAAAGGTCTTTGCATACGCTTTATCAGGGGTATTATTCTCGTGGCTGAGATGTCCCAGAACAAACCTTGTTGTGCCATATGAAAGCAGTTTTGCCGATGTATCTGCACAGGCATCATTTGAAAGATGACCATGGTCAGACATAATTCTCTTTTTAAGTTCAAAGGGATAAGGTCCGCATCTGAGCATATCCAGGTCGTGATTCGATTCAAGGAGGACAAGATCACTTTTCTTTATGCCGTCAAGCACCTCGTCACTGACAAACCCAAGGTCGGTACAGACAGATATGATTCTTTCATCGGGAAGTGAAAATTTATAACCAAGACTCATAGGCGTATCGTGAGAAGTATGAAAAGATGTGACAAAAATATCATCTATGCACACACTGTCCGTCATCTCAACACAGTCACAACCTGCAGGAATCAATCCACTGTTTATAAGTGCCTCTAGTGTTTCTGCCGACGCGAAAACCGGCACTTTATGTTTTGAAAGAAAGGTTTTGAGTCCTTTTACGTGGTCAGAATGCTCATGAGTTATAAAAACTGCTTTTACAGTTTCAAGGTCGATTCCCTGATAGTCACATGCCTCTTTCAGCTTTTTGAAAGAAACACCTATGTCAACAAGCACACCTGACTCTGCCATTCCCGCATAAGCACTGTTTCCGCTTGATGATGAATACAAAGAACAAAATCTTGCCAATGTTTTACCTCCGAAAAACAATCAATCCCACATCAATGTGTGGGATTTAATTGATTTATTAACCTACATTAACTGCTGACTGAGGTTCTCTGACTTCAATACGTTTAATGTCAGCACCTACACCCTGCAGTTTCTTGACAACGTCTTCATAACCTCTGTCAATATATTTAATGTCTTCAATTTCTGTCTGACCTTCTGCGCAGAGACCTGCAATTATCATTGCGGCACCCGCTCTCAGGTCTGTCGCTTTAACGGGAGCACCTTTGAGTTTTTCAACACCTTCAATTACTGCAAGGTTGCCGTTTACCTGAACCTTTGCACCGAAACGGAGAAGTTGTTCGATATAACGGAATCGGCTGTCCCATACGCTCTCTGAAATAATGCTTGTCCCGTCAGCCAATGTCAGGAGTACTGCCATCTGAGGCTGCATATCTGTGGGGAAACCGGGATGAGGCATTGTTTTGACATTACATTTTTTCGGTCTCTTGTTGCTGATGATTCTGACTGCCTCGTCATATTCTTCAACAATAACACCGCATTCTTCAAGCTTTGAAGTTATAGATTCAAGGTGCTTCGGGATTACGTGGTTGATAAGCACGTTACCGCCTGTTGCTGCAGCTGCTACCATATAAGTTCCTGCTTCAATCTGGTCGGGAACTACTGAATATGTGCAACCGTGAAGTTTTTCAACACCTCTGATTTTAATAACGTCTGTACCGGCACCTCTGATGTCTGCACCCATTGTGTTAAGACAGTTTGCAAGGTCAACGATATGAGGCTCTTTTGCCGCATTTTCGATGATTGTAAGACCTCTAGCCTTAACAGATGCCAGCATAATGTTCATTGTAGCACCTACGGAAACTACGTCCATATAAATTGAACTGCCGTACATATTGCCTTCAGCAGAAGCATCGACAATTGCATTTTCAATGTTGACTGTGCAACCAAGTGCTTCAAAGCCCTTGATGTGCTGGTCAATAGGACGTACTCCGAAGAAGCATCCGCCGGGCATTGCAACCCTCGCCTTCGAGAATCTGCCGAGAAGTGCACCGATAAAGTAATAAGATGCTCTCATCTGTTTTGCGTAGTCATAAGGTACTTCGCAGGATGAAATAAATCTTGTATCAATTTCAAGTGTGCTTCTGTTGATATACTTTATCTGAGCACCGAGAAGTGACAGGATGTCCACCATGAGTTTAACGTCACTTATATCGGGTAAATTTTCAATTCTGCAAACGTCTTCAGCAAGAATAGTTGCAGGAAGAATAGCCAAAGCTGCATTTTTGGCACCGTTTATGTCAATCTCGCCATAGAGTTCATTGCCGCCGTTAATTACGATTTTTTCCAAGCCTTTACACTCTCCTTCATTTCTGTGTGATATGTATGCCACACAGGATGTTTTTAAAAATCGTGGCTCTATATGTTGTATCCGAATAAAGATAAATGTTTACATTTGTAAGACTTTTTCAGGGCGCAGTTACACCCCAATAGTCGTTCTAAGTTATTATAACACTATATGTCGTAAAAATAAAGACTTTTAATGAAAATATTTTGCCATTCTTAATAATTGTAATCTGGCTGTAACCAAATATTGGCAATTGTAACTTTTTTGTTTCTTATCTACATTTAGTGTTTGCAAAATCCGATTGTTTTTTCAGTTTTTTGCGTTTTCACAAATTTTTTCATAAATTTTTTGCATATCATCATACATTGGTGCAGTAACAGAAATCTTCTCTCCCGTAACGGGATGTATAAACGTCATTTTACCGCAATGCAGAGCCTGTCTTGATATTTCTTTATCAGCTTTGCCGTACATACTGTCACCTGTCAGCGGTGTTCCCATATATGCAAAATGTACCCTTATCTGATGAGTTCTGCCTGTTTCAAGGTGTATCCTGAGCAGTGTTCTTTTACCGTCTGTAACCTCTGCAGTATAGTGAGTTACTGCCCTGTCGCCCTCATCACCTGCTGCACGGATAGTCTTCATAGGGTCAGGTCTGTAAATAGG
>JAZRQI010000320.1:0-1980 GCA_045649705.1 Acutalibacteraceae bacterium | reverse complement strand
ATCTCTTCTTTCAGTTCAATTTCATCAAGCCAGTTTCTGTCGTCATTCTGGTCACCAATCTGGTCCATAACGTAAATCGTGTCACCTCCGTCATTGTAAATAGGCTCATAAAGGCTTACAGGCTCAACTATGGATTCAAGTGCAAGAACTACTTCCTCTTTTTTTATACCAAGTTCCTTTGCAATCTCCTCCACCGTTGGTTCCTGCCTGTTTTCAAGCAAAAGTCTTTCCTTTACCTGCATAGCGTGATATGCCGTATCTCTCATCGAACGGGAAACTCTTACTGCGTTGTTATCCCTCAGATATCGTCTGATTTCACCTATAATCATAGGTACAGAATAAGTTGAAAATCTTACCCCTAAATCAATGTTGAAATTATCAATTGCCTTTATAAGGCCGATGCATCCTACCTGAAAGAGGTCATCTAAGTTTTCACCTCTGTTCGTAAAACGCTGGATAACCGACAGCACCAATCTTAAATTACCACTGATAAGTTCCTCCCTTGCTTTCATATCTCCCTGACGGATTCTGACAAGCAACTCCATTTTCTCTTTTTCTTTAAGAACTTTAAGATTTGATGTGTTGACTCCGCAAATCTCAACTTTATTAAACTGCAAAAAATCACTCCTCAATCTCTGACTCACAATTATTATTGTCAGAATTTGAGGAGTTTAATATTTATCTTATACTATTTTTTTACCCTTGACATATACGCCTTTTATTTCAAGATTTTCATCAAGAATAAGCAGGTCTGCATTCTTTCCTTTTCCAATTGAGCCTGTGATTTTGTCCTGACCTATTGCACGTGCAGGATTTATTGTACATGATTTAACAGCATGTTTAAAATCAATTCCGAAAGAAAGAAGATTTTTAAATTCGTCAAAAATATTCGATGTGCTTGCGGCAATTGTACCGTCAGCAAGGAGCGCCTTACCGTCACGTACATATACTGTCTGACCACCTAACATATAGTCACCGTCTTCCAGGTCCGCCGCTTTCATAGAGTCACTGATGACGATTGTTCTGTCTTCGCCTAAAAGCTTAAAAGCCATTCTCAGAGTTTCGGGAGCTACGTGGAAACCGTCGCAAATGATTTCTGCTCTTACGTTATCTGAATCAAAAACTGCGCCTGCAACACCGGGAACTCTTGCAGAGATACCTGTCATTGCATTGAAAAGGTGAGTTGCGTGTGTGATTCCGTTTTCAAAACCTTTTCGTGCCTGTGTACTGTCTGCAGAAGTGTGTGCAGCAGATACTGTACAGATTTTTGAAACCTCTTTTGAAAAGACATTGTCTTCATCTTCTTCAGGAGCAATATCAACAAGTGATACACTGCAGATATCATTCAGTTTTTTGAATTCCTCTATATCGGGTTTTCTTACGTATTCTGCTTTCTGTGCACCTTTTTTTGCAAGAGAAATGTACGGCCCTTCCATATTTATGCCGTGTATGTATGCACCCTTTTCATTGCCTTTTACTATCGCAATCACTTTGAAAATTTCTTCAAGTTCTTCTCCCGACAAAGTCATCGTAGTAGGGCAGAAAGATGTAACACCGTGATGAGGAAGATTCTCTGACATTGTCTGAACAGATTCTTCTTTTTGGTCACAAGTGTCAGCACCGTTAGTACCGTGAATGTGGATATCAATAAATCCGGGAAGAATTTTCAGTCCCGAACAATCAATTGTCTCACTGTCATTACTCTCAACATTTATACCTGCAATTTTTCCGTTTTCAATTGCAAGGTCACCTTTTACAAATTCAAAATTCTCATTTAATATTTCTGCATTTTTAAATATCATTTTCATCACCCACTTTATTGTATCACAAAAGTTTCTGTTTTTAAACATTTTCTATTGATTTTTCTTTACAACTGTGAGAAAATTAGGAATATAAAAAACATTGCGAGGTGCAATATGAAAAATTTATATCCTCTTAAAACAAAACCTAACCGTTGTTGGAGATGCTATCTTGGCGGAA
>JAZRQI010000319.1:0-2080 GCA_045649705.1 Acutalibacteraceae bacterium | reverse complement strand
GCAGGTCCAAGCGGTTCGGGAAAAACTACAACTGCAAATAAAATCAAGGAAAAGCTTGAAAGTATGGGTCATAAGGCATATACTGTCAGCCTTGATGATTTCTACAAAAATATAGGTGATGGTCCTAAAAACGAGGTCGGCACCTATGACTTTGAATCTGTTGATTCTCTTGACCTTGACCTGATTCACAAGTGTCTGCAGGAGCTTATTACAGATTCGGAAAGCGAACTTCCTCTCTTTGACTTTATGACAGGCAGAAGAAAAGAGGAAAAGAATTTTATTGACCTTGAAAAAGACGACGTTATTATTGTTGAGGGTCTTCATGCTCTCAATCCCCGCATTGTGGATACACTGCCTGAAAATAATCTTTTCAAAATCTATATCAGCGTTTCTTCCCGTATTTATGACGGCGAAAAAATTGTTCTCAACAAAAGAAATTTAAGATTTATCCGCAGAATGGTCAGGGATTTTCAGTTCAGAAACAGTCCTGTTGAGCATACTTATGCTTTGTGGCCTGCGGTGATGAACGGTGAAGACAAATACCTTTTTCCGTTCAAAAATAACGCTGACCAGCTTATAAACTCGATTCACATTTATGAGCCTTGTGTTTTCAAGACCGTTGCTACAGAGCTTTTGTCAACTGTTGAAAAAACAAGTAAAAACTACGAAAATGCGCAGAAACTTATTTCTGCACTCAGCAGGTTTCCTGCGATAGAAAAAGAAGATGTTCCCGAAAATTCACTCCTCAGAGAATTTCTCGGCAAATAAAAGCAGGTGAGATAATTGGAGAAAACTGAAAAGAAACAATCTATGGTAGGCGGTGCTCTTATTCTGATGGTGGCAACAGCCGTCGGCTCAATAATCGGTGCACTTTACAAACTCCCTCTTACTGCCCTTATCGGTGAAGTGGGAAGAGGCTACTTTGCATCTGCATATCAGATTTATGTCCCCATTTATGCAATTTCAATGGCAGGACTGCCTGTTGCAGTTTCAAAGCTTGTAAGCGAATATGTGGCATCAAACAGATACCGTGATGCTCTCAATGTCAAGAAAATCGCAGGAAGAATGTTCCTTCTTACAGGTATTGCGGGAACACTTCTTCTGATGATTCTGGCACTTCCTTATTCTGTCTGGATTTGCGAAAAAACTGAGACAGTCTGGAGTATTCTTGCGATTGCACCTTCAATTTTCTTCTGTTGTCTTATGTCAACCTACAGAGGTTACTATGAGGGTTCACGCAATATGGTTCCCACTGCGGTGACTGAAATTATTGAAAATGTTGCCCGTCTTGTAATCGGTCTTGCACTTTCCTACATAGTTATGTCTTCAGGAATGAAGACCTTTGGGGAAACAGGCAAGGTTCTCGGCAAAGCTCTGGAAACTGAAAGTGAAGCTCTCAGTGCCCTTTACCCCATAGCGGCAGCTGCTGCAATTATGGGCGTTACAATCGGTACAATTATTGCTTTTCTGTACGTTCATATCCGTTTCAAAGTAAGAGGCTCAGGTATTACAAGAGTTCAGCTTATCAACTCAGAACCGGCACAGGCAAAATCAGTTACTGCAAAGGCACTTATAAACCTTGCAATTCCTATGGTTATCAGTTCGCTCGTTCTGAACATTTCAAACCTTATTGACGCTTCACTTATTCAGAAATGTCTTGCTATCGCTCTAGAAAAAGATTTCGATACAATTTACACAATGTACAAAGCATCTCTTGATGCATCGGGAACGCTCAAAGAGGATACAAAAAACTACCTTGTAGGCTGTTATTTTGCATCCCAGGATTTGAGAAATATTATCCCCTCGATTACTATGTCTCTTGGTATCAGTGCAATTCCCGCACTTTCAGCAGCATTTGCAGTAAAGGATAAAGCCACTCAGAAAACAACAATTGAATCTGTGCTGAGAATCACATCGCTCATTGCACTTCCTGCAGGTCTGGGACTTGGTATTCTGTCTGAACCTGTGCTGACACTTTTCTATGGCGGTACAAATTCTCAAAATCTTATCCCCATTGCAGCACCTATTATGGCAGCTTGTAACTACTTCACTTTCTTCTTTGCAATTTCTTCACCCATTA
>JAZRQI010000318.1:0-2280 GCA_045649705.1 Acutalibacteraceae bacterium | reverse complement strand
AGACAATTTATAAAGGAGTGTTTCCAATGATAACTAAAATTGAAAACGATATTTTTTCAGCAGAAATAAAGCACGACGGTGCAGAACTTCACAGCCTTATCAAAAAAGATACAGGTAAAGAATATATCTGGTACGGCAGAGAAGAAATCTGGTACGGTCAGTCACCTATCCTTTTCCCCTTTATCGGCAAACTTCTTGATGATAAATACCGTTATAACGGCACAGAATATTCAATGCAGAAACACGGCTTTGCAAGAAAACGTCCTTTTGAACTCGTGTCAAAAACAGAAACAGAAGCAGTTTTCTTCCAGACTTTTGATGAAGATACACTGGCTATGTACCCCTTTAAATTCGAGCTTTATGTCACATTCACACTTGACAATGAAGGACTTAAAGTTAATCACACAGTTAAAAACATTGACGATAAGAAGATGTATTTCTCTCTCGGTGCACATCCCGGCTTCAACATTGAAGTAGGTGACAGCCTTATCTTTGACGAAAAAGAAACTCTCGTTACCGAAAGAATCGACAAAAATGCAATCATTGCAGTATTTGACGAACCTCTCCTCGACGATGCACAGGAAGTTGTTATCACAAAAGACATTTTCGTAGAAGATGCTCTTATTTTAAACGGTTTCAAATCAAAGGGTCTTACCCTTAAAAGTAAGAACGGTGAAGAAATTCTCCATTTCGATATGGGTGATGCACCTTTCCTCGGCGTATGGGCAAAACCCGGTGCTCCCTACGTTTGTATTGAACCCTGGTGGGGTGTAAACGACAGTTACGAAATCAAAAATGATGTTTCAGAAAAAAGAGGAATCCAGTCTCTCGAAGCAGGAGAAGTATTCGAATATTCCTGGAAAGCAGAAATTAAATAATTTTAACATAACAAAAAACGGATAACCAATCGGTTATCCGTTAATTTTTTATTTTGTCTTGAATTCTTTTGAAATTTTGTTTGAATAGTTTTTCCAGAAACCGTATGCTTTGATTTCGAGGATATATTCTGTGTCTGCTTTCAGTTTTTCAATCTTCTGTGTTACTGTTTCAGGCATATTGTAAATGTAGTAGCTTGACCATACTGCAAGATGTCTTTCGATGAGACCATCAGATTTTCTTCTTACTGTGATTTCGTAGCCGTTTACATATTCATCATCGCATTTCGCCTGTTCGAATGTAACTGTGCATTCGTTTTCTTCTACTGCGATTTCGATTTTCTCGTCACCTGTGAAATACACTTTTTCAGCATTAGCGTAACGTTTTGCTTCCGTGTAAAGGAATGAATCAGGATCGTAGGGCTTGTCGATTTTCCATACTCTGGGGAAGAAGTTATCTGTAAGAACATCATAAGGATAGATACGTACTCTGCCCTCAGCGTCTGCTTCAACAATTGTCATCTGTGCTGCTTCCTCATCGTTGGGAGGAATTGTACCGTAAATTGTGTCAAACTCGTCAAGCTCAAAATATGAGAGTGTGCCTGTACCGAGAGATGTGAAATGCTGCTGATGGATTGAACGGGGGTCATTGATAGGTGCGTGTGAGTGACCTGAGAAGTCGATAATCTGAGGATAGTTCATCATTGTTGCTGTGAAATCGCTTTCACCCCAGAGACAGCTTCCGTAAACAGTTGACTGAATGTGAGGATGCTGGAAAACGAAGATAGGTTGCTTCGGGTCGTCAGCCGCAGCCTTTTCAAGCTCTTCTGCCATAAATGCAACCTTATCCTCTTTGAAACCTGCACCGTTGTTTGAAGAAACTGAAATAAAGTGGAAACCATTTACCACGTTGTGCTGGTCACCTTTCTGACCAAATGTTTTTTCAAAACGAGCATAACCGCCTTCCATTCCGTCAGTTCCGTGGAATTCGTGGCTTGAAATAAGCATAATTTTCTTTGTTTCTTCTTTTGTGAAGTTCTGGAGTGTTTCCTTGAACAAATCCATCTGGCACTGTTCGCCTCTGTTTGCAAAGTCACCTACAACTACAAGTGCATCAAGGTTCTTGTATGTAGGATGCTCCTCTGCAATTCTGTAAGCGGCTTTCATTGCCTTTTCCATTCTCTCTGTTTCCTTTGAACGTTCATCCTTATAGTGAACGTCGCTGACTGCTACAAATCTGAGTACGGGATTGAAATTTTCCATAGTTCTCACCTTATTTGTCCCTTTCCTGAAATTAAATATTTTGTTGTTGTAAGTTCACGAAGTCCCATAGGTCCTCTTGCGTGAAGCTTCTGTGTTGAAATTCCGATTTCTGCACCGAGTCCGAACTCCTCACCGTCTGTAA
>JAZRQI010000317.1:0-2209 GCA_045649705.1 Acutalibacteraceae bacterium | reverse complement strand
TATTACGGACTCCATGTTCACGAAGCAGCACTTGAGAAAGGTGTTAAAGTTTCAGGTGCAACAGTGCACTTTGTAACTCCCGAATGTGATGCAGGTCCTATTATTCTTCAGAAAGCAGTTGAAGTAAAACAGGGTGACACTCCTGAAACTCTTCAAAAAAGAATTATGGAAGAAGCAGAGTGGAAAATCCTTCCTCTTGCAGTAAAACTTTTCTGTGAAGACAGAATTTCAATTGAAAACGATATAGTAATCATATCTGAATAAATTCCTAATCTTGTACGAAAGGAAATGACGAAATGGAAATCAAAACTATTGCAAATGAACTTAATTCTCTTGCTTATCACGGCAGAGGTATCATTATCGGCAAAAGTGCTGACGGCAAAAAAGCAGTAACAGCATATTTTATAATGGGCAGAAGTGAAAACAGCCGTAACCGTGTGTTTGTCGCTGAAGGCGATGCAATGCGCACAAAGGCTTTTGATGAATCAAAAATGACTGACCCCCATCTTATTATCTACTATCCCGTAAGAGTTCTCGGTAACAAAACAATTGTTACTAACGGTGATCAGACAGATACTCTCTATGACCTTATGGATAAGCAGATGACATTTGAACAGGCTCTTCGTACAAGAGAATTTGAAGATGATGCTCCTAACTTCACTCCCAGAATTTCAGGTATTATCCGCCTTGAAAATGACGGTATGAACTATGCAATGTCAATTCTCAAGAGTGCAGAGGGTGACGATTCTTCTTGCGAAAGATTCACATACGCTTACTCAAACCCCATCGCAGGTAAGGCAAAGTTTATCCACACATATAACTGTGACGGTAATCCGCTTCCCTCATTTGAAGGTGAGCCCAAAACTCTTGAACTTCCCGATGTTTCAATCGACGAACTCACAGACCTTATCTGGACAAATTTAAATGAAGACAACAAAGTTTCACTTTTCGTAAGATACATTGATATCGAATCAGGAGAAGCTGAAACAAGAATCGTAAATAAAAACAAATAATTCAGGAGGCAGATTATGAAAGAATTTGAACTTAAATACGGTTGCAACCCCAACCAGAAACCTGCAAAAATCTTTATGGCTGACGGTAAGGAGCTTCCTATCGAAATTCTCAACGGCAGACCCGGTTTCATAAATTTCCTTGATGCTTTCAACAGCTGGCAACTTGTAAAGGAAATCAAAGAGGCTCTCGGTGAAGTTGCAGCAACATCATTCAAACACGTGAGCCCCACTTCAGCGGCTATCGGCACAAAGCTTCCTGAAAGTCTTAAAAAAGCTTGCTTTGTTGATGATATCGAAGGTCTTGATGATTCTCCCTTGGCTTGTGCATATGCACGTGCAAGAGGTACAGACAGAATGTCATCATTCGGTGACTGGATTGCACTTTCAGACGTTTGCGACGTAACAACTGCAAAACTTATTGCTCGTGAAGTTTCAGACGGTGTTATTGCTCCCGGTTATGAACCCGAAGCACTTGAAATCCTCAAAGGAAAAAGAAAGGGTAGTTACAACATTGTAAAAATTGACCCCGACTATGTTCCCGCACCCGTAGAACACAAAGATGTTTACGGTATCACATTTGAACAGGGTAGAAACGAGTTCAAAATCAATGAAGAACTCCTTTCAAACCTTGTAACAGAAAACAAAGACGTACCCGACAGTGCAAAGAGAGACCTTATCATCGCTCTCATTACACTTAAATATACACAGTCAAACTCAGTTTGCTATGCAGTTGACGGACAGGCAATCGGTGTTGGTGCAGGTCAGCAGTCAAGAATCCACTGCACACGCCTTGCAGGTAGCAAAGCAGATAACTGGCACCTTCGTCAGCATCCTATGGTACTTGACCTGCCTTTCCTTGATACAATCGGCAGACCTGACCGTGACAACGTAATCGACGTTTACATTTCAGATGATTATGAAGATGTATTGGCAGATGGAAACTGGCAGAAATATTTCAAGACACAGCCTGAAGCCTTTACAAGAGAAATGAAGAGAGCATATCTTTCATCTCTCAGCGGTGTTGCTCTCGGCTCAGATGCTTTCTTCCCCTTTGACGATAACATCGAAAGAGCAAAGAGAAGCGGTGTTTCTTATATCGCACAGCCCGGCGGTTCAATCAGAGATGATGTTGTAATTAACTGCTGTAACAAATACAATATGACAATGTCATTTACAGGAATGAGATTGTTCCACCA
>JAZRQI010000316.1:0-3622 GCA_045649705.1 Acutalibacteraceae bacterium | reverse complement strand
TAGAACTGTTCGTAGGTAGCGTCCTCCGGAGTCACACCGAAATAATGAGAAAGATTTGATGTTATAAGGTCCTGTGCTTGCTTCTTTGTAAGCGCGTATTTCATACTATTCCTCCAAAAAATTATTTAAAAAGCGCCTTTTTTAAGCCTTCTATTGTATATTTTACACTAAAATTACTAAAAATTCAATAGTAAGAACAATAAAAATTATAATATTATTAAAAATTAAAAAATAACGGGATTTATTAAAAATATATTTTACCTCTTTATTCTGTACAAAAAATATAGTATAATACAATAAATATATATTTTGAAAGAGAGAGATGAGCAAAATGAAAAGAAACAGAGTGGTACTTCATATATATGATCAGGATTTTCCTATTGCGACAGATAATTCAATAGACTATGTAAAAGCTCTCGGAAAAGACCTTGACTCAAAAATGCGCGAAATCCTTTCTGCAAGTAACAGAGTGACTTTTGCTCAGGCAGCCGTACTTGCGGCACTTGATTATGCTGACAGTGCAGAGAAAGCTGAGAAAAGTATTCAGCTTCTCCGTTCACAGATTTCTGACTATCTTGCAGATGCAGAAGATTCAAAGCTGAACTTTGAGCTTGTCAGAAAAGAAAACGAAAAACTTAAAAGTGAAATTGAAAAACTTAAAAATAAAGCGGGCAAATAAATATGAGTGAAATTTTAGCACCTGCGGGGTCCTTTGACGCCCTGATTGCTGCAGTAAGATGCTCGGCAGATGCAGTATATCTGGGCGCAGAGAACTTCAATGCCAGAGGAAATGCACAGAATTTTAACAGAGAAACTCTGACAGAGGCAGTAAAATACTGTCACGAGAGAAACGTAAAAGTATATCTTACTCTTAATACTCTCATTTCAGACGAGGAATTGGGTGAGGCGGAAGAGCTGATTTCTTTTTGCGGAGAAATCGGTATAGATGCTTTTATCGTTCAGGATTTATCTCTCGTTGAAAGAGTGAAAAAACTGGCACCTGAGACTCATCTCCACGCATCAACCCAGATGACAGTTCAGACAGTTGAGGGAATAAAATTTCTTGAAAGTTTAGGTTTTTCAAGAGTTGTTGTTCCGAGGGAACTTACTCGTGATGAAATAAAATATCTCAGTGAAAATACAGATGCTGAGCTTGAAGTTTTTGTTCACGGTGCGCTTTGTATGTCTGTATCGGGTCAATGTTATATGAGTGCGGTTCTTGGTTCAAGAAGTGGTAACAGAGGTCTTTGTGCACAGCCTTGCAGACTTCCTTTCAGTGCAAACGGGACAGGCAGTTGTGACCTGAGTCTGAAAGATAATTCTCTTGTACCCTATCTCAATGAGCTTGATGATATGGGTATAGCCTCATTTAAAATCGAGGGCAGAATGAAACGTCCCGAATATGTGGCAGCAGCCGTAACTTCCTGCAGGATGCAACTTGAACATAAAAAAGACGAAAAAATTGAACAGTCATTAAGAGCAGTATTTTCACGCTCGGGATTTACAGACGGATATTACCTGAACCGCAGAGGCAAAGAGATGTTCGGCACAAGAATGAAAGAAGATGTAACTGCGGCAAAAGATGTTCTTGATTCACTCTCCCGACTTTATGAAAAAGAAAAGCCTGTTTTCCAAGTTGATTTTTCTTTCAGAATGAGAGAAAATGAAACGCTTTTCCTCGAAGCAAGATGTGACGGATTTTCTGTAGAAGTGACGTCTGACTGTATAGCTGAAAAGGCAATAAAAAGAGAAATAACAGAAAAAGATATTAAGGAACAACTTTCAAAATTAGGGGGGACTCAGTATTTTGCAGGAGAAATATCTGCAGATATTGAGAGCGGTTTGTCTGTACCCCTGTCAGCCGTTAATAAACTGAGAAGAGAAGCAGTTGAAAAAATTTCTCAGAAAATTCTTGAAAAAAATACACCTGTATTTTCAGAAGAAGTTCAGGAAAAAGATATAACTTTACTTAACAAAAAATCAAGAAGAAAAATTCAGAGTACATATCTTATTTTCAGAAATGAAGAACAGATTCCCGAGAATCTTTCTGAAAACTTTAAAATTGTTCTTCCTCTTAAAACTGATGAAAAAGTTTTTGAAAAACTGATAAGTGACGGCAAAGAAGTCTGTGCTGAGATGCCGAGAGGTATTTTTACGCACACAGAACAAATCAGAAAAAAATCAGAAAAACTTTTCGGAAAAGGTGTGAAAAGATTTTTCTGTCCCACACTCGACAGTGCTATTATAGTTAAAGAAATCGGCGCAAGAATTACTGCATCTTTCGGCTCTAATATTTTTAACAGTTACTCTCTTGATATGTGGAGAAAATATTTTGCCGATGAAGCGGTTTTGTCTCCTGAGATGACAGTTTCTCAGATAAATAAAATCAAAGGTGAAGCTAAAACAGGTATTATCTGTTACGGAAAACTACCGTTGATGCTTACAAGAAATTGTCCTGTAAAAAATGTTTCTTCCTGTGAAAAGTGTAAGGGTAACGGCAACTTAACAGACAGAAAAGGTATTGTTTTTCCTATTGACTGTACATCGGGTACAAGTGAAATTTTAAACAGTGTACCTCTTTATATGTGTGATGAACTGAAAGACTTTGAAAATATTGATTTCTGTGTTCTTAAATTTACTACCGAGAGTAAAGATGAATGCGAAAAAGTAATCAGCCAATATATTCACAGAGAAAAATATAATGAAAAGTTTACAAGGGGTCTTTACAGACGGGGTGTAATCTGACAGAGGAAAAATGTCCCGTTGTAATTTTATAAAAATTCTGATATAATTGTGTTTGAATTTTAATTCCGAAAGGAGAAATATGATGGATAAATCATTTAAGAAATGGTTGGCACCTGTTATCGTTGCCGTTATTGCAATTGTTACGGTAGTTATACTTTTTGCTACCGGTGTGATTGGCGGTAATAACGTGAAAGTTCCTGATGTGCTGAACATAAATGCTGAAGAAGCACAGGAAATTCTCGAAGAAGCAGGATTGTCACTGTGCATAACAGAAAAAGAAATAAATAATGAGGTTGACGAAAATACAGTACTCAGACAATCTCCCGAAAGCGGAGAAAAAATTGAAAAGGGCGGTATTGTCAACGTAACAGTCAGCAAAAAGTCAATGAAGGTTTCCATTCCTGATGTGGAAAACTATGATAAAGAACTTGCAATTGATACTTTGCAGAACGCAGGTTTCAATGTGGAAATAGTCGAAGAAGAATCTGACAAATACGCTGACGGTGCCGTGATTTCACAGAGTCAGTCAGGCAAAGGCGAAACAGGTACAACGATTATAATTACCGTCAGCAAGAACGATAAAACAAACACCGAAAAGACAGTTAATGTTCCGTCTGTTGAAGGCAAAACTGTTGAAGAAGCAAAGAAGCTTTTCGGAGAAAAACTTTATCTTAAAATTACTGAAGAAAAATTCAGTACTTCTGTGAAAAAAGGTTCAATAATTTCACAGACTCCTGCCCCGGACAGTGAGGTTAAGGAGAAAACAATTGTTGAAGTTGTGGTAAGTAAAGGTAAAGCCAGTGAAGCTAAGATTGTAATGCCTGATGTTGTTTATTACTCAAGAAGTCAGGCAATAGAAACTCTTGAAAAAGTTGGT
>JAZRQI010000315.1:0-12994 GCA_045649705.1 Acutalibacteraceae bacterium | reverse complement strand
AACAGATGATAAATTCATCTTAAAGTATTAAATTTCACTACATCTAAATTCATCGAAACAGGTGAGTCCAAAGAAAAAGTAATTTGACTGCGAAAGCAGACGGAAAAGTGCCGGAAAGTTCCTCCGGCACTTATTTTTTTGTCTTTTAACCATTGTAAAATAAGTTTCGGTTTGGTATAATAATAAACTGAGATAAAATGTGCAGAGGAGTAGTAAGGATGAAAGGTAAACTTATTGTTATTGAAGGTCTTGACGGCAGCGGAAAATCAACACAGATTAACATTCTCACAGAAAAAGTAAAAGAAATGGGACTTGCTTTCAGACAAATCAAACTTCCCAATTATGACGGTGATTCATCAGCTCTTGTCAAGATGTACCTTAAAGGAGATTTCGGGAAAAATCCTGAGGATGTAAATGCCTATGCAGCCTCTGCTTTTTATGCAGTTGACCGCTTTGCATCTTTCAAAACTATCTGGAAAGATGACTATGAAAATGGCGGTGTGATACTTGCGGACAGATACACAACTTCAAATGCCTACCACCAGATGATTAAGCAGCCTGAAGAAAATTGGGACAGCTACATCGAATGGCTTGAAGATTTTGAGTATAATAAGATTGGTATTCCGAAACCTGACCTTGTAATTTACCTTGATATGCCCGTTGAAATTTCGCAGAAGCTTATGAGCAAACGCTATGAGGGCAACGAGAGTAAAAAAGACGTACACGAAGCAAATGTAGGATACCTTAATGCTTGTCGCAAAGCAGCAAAATATGCAGCAGAAAAAATGGGTTGGGTAAGAATTGCCTGTTCAGAGGGTGACGATGCAAGAAGCATTGAAGACATCGCAAAAGATATCTGGACAAGTGTTGAAAGGGTAATATAACTTATGTTGGAATTTAAAACTCCCTCAATTGAAGATGCGGAGAAAATAAGAGAAATCTTAAAAAACGTTACAGGTGATAACTGTCAGATGTGCCTGGGTTCATTCTATAACTGGGGTCCTGAATATAATCTGAAAATCGCCTTTGGTGACAACTGTCTTGTAACAAGAGGCGGTAAAAACGGCAGAGTGAACTATTGTTTCCCTCAGGGTGACGGCAACAGAAAAGCAATCATTGAAGAACTGCTTAAAGAAGATACGCTCCGTTTTTACGGTTTGCTTGAAAGTGATGTAAATTTTGTTGAAAAAGAATTCCCAGGTATGTTTGAGTTCAGAGAAAACAGGGATTCTGCCGATTACATCTATCTTATTGAAGAACTTGCAGAACTGAAAGGCAAAAAGTTCCATTCAAAAAGGAATCACATAAAGTTTTTTGAAAAGCATTATAATTGGGTCTATGAAAAGATGACCGAGGAAAATCTGAACGACTGTATCAGAATGACTGAAAAGTGGATTGAAGAAAACGAGGATAAAATCGAAGACGGAATTGACACAGAACTTGACGTCATAAAACGTGCTTTTGATAATTTTACTGCTCTCGGATTTGTAGGCGGTATTATCCGTGTTGACGGCGAAGTAGTTGCATGGACACTTGGTGAACACTTAAGTGAAGACACCTTCTGTACTCACTTTGAAAAAGCTTTTGCATCTTACAGAGGTGCTTATCCCATTATCAACCGTGAGTTTGCAAAAAACGAACTTTCTTCGTACACTTTTGTCAACCGTGAAGAAGATATGGGGCTTGAGGGTTTAAGAAAAGCAAAACTCAGTTACAAACCCGTTAAATTGGGTATCATATACGACGCTTTAAAGAGGTAAAAATATGTTTCGGTTTGCAATATGGGAAGATAAAGAGAGTCTTATCAGACTGTGGGTTTCTTGCTTCGGTGACAGCAGAGATTTTGTGTTTCATTTTCTCAATAGCTTTATGAGTAATGACAATGTATATGTCTGCGAAAAGGACGGAAAAATCGTCAGCGCTGTCTATGCCCTTGATTGCAGTATTGCCGGGTGTAAGGGGATTTATTTTTACGCCGTTGCAACAGATGAAAATTACAGAAGACAGGGACTTGCAGGTGAGGAAATCCGTTTTCTCATTGACTATAAAACACAAAAAGGTGCAGAGTTCTTTCTGCTTACACCAAGTAACGAAAAAAACCGGGAATACTACTCAAAACTGGGATTTTCTGACTTTTTTTACTGCAGAAAGAAGGAATATCATCTTCTTGAAAAGAATGTACCTATTACATGGACTCCCCGTGCTGACAAAATTATTGAGATAAGAGAAAAAATTTTCGGCAAGGACAGAATTGTTTCTTTTCCGATAAACCATATTCAATTTGCAATGAAATTTGCAGACTGGTCTTTTGCAAGGCTGAAGGACGGAAGAATTGTTTCCTATGCTATTCTTTCAGGCAGAAATATAGTGGAGCTTTGCTGCGAAGAGGAAGATGAATTATTCGTCTCTGCAATACTCCGTTATCTGGGAGAGAAAAAGACCGAGGTTTATGTTCCCATAGACGAAAATATGCCTGCTGACAGTTGCAAAATCCCACGGGGTATGATATACTGTTCTAATAAAGATTTGACAGAAAATCTGAGTGAAAATACATTTCTTTCACTCAATCTGGAATAGGTGAAAACTATGATTTATGTATTTATGGCAGACGGCACTGAAGAAGTTGAAGCAGTTGCTACAATTGATATGTTAAGACGTGCAGAACTCGATGTTATGACATTGGGTATCGGCTCACAGATGGTTGTAGGTTCTCACGGAATCGGACTTGTGTGTGATGCTGACGCTAAAAATATTGAGCCTGATGAAACAATGCAGGCAGTAGTGATTCCGGGAGGTATGCCGGGAACGCTGAATATTGAAAAATCACCTGTAGCACAGAAGTTTATCGACTACGCTGCTGAAAACGGCAAACTTATTTGTGCTATCTGCGCAGCACCCTCAATTCTCGGACATAAGGGACTCTTAAAGGGTAAAAAAGCCACGTGTTTCCCCGGCTTTGAAAAAGAACTTGAAGGCGCAGAAGTAGTAAGTGATGGCGTAGTTATGGACGACAACATAATCACTGCAAAGGGTGCAGGTGTTGCAATAGAATTCGGACTCAAAATCGCAGAACAGTTTGCAGGAAAAGACGAAGCAGACAAAATTTATCTTTCAATCCAGAAGAACTAAAACAGATTTTTATAAAAGGAAAGGAGGGTCTTTTATGGATGATTTTTTCAGAAACGACAAAGATGATTTTCTTTCTGATTTTACCACACCTGAGAAAAAAGAAAAAAGACCGCCTGAATTTAATGCAGAATCAAGAAAAAAGAAAGTAGAGAATTTTGTTCTCCACATTGAGGAGTTTGACAAACCCGCACATGAGGAAAAGAAACACGAAACCGTGTCTTCAAACAGACCTCAGGCAAAGGGTGAGGTTTACTTTACCAATTATCAGAAAAATAACGGTACACCCACTCAGCAGAGATACACAGGCGGAGTGCCCGTAAACCGTCAGAGACAGACAAACGCTGACGTTGATATGTTCAGTGACTCAGAACAGCGTCACCGTCCTCCTCAGGACAGACCTGTCACAAGACCTCAGCAGAAAAATTCTAAAAAGAAACAGAAAAGAAAGCTTTCTCCCGAGGAACTCAAAAAACTCCGTGACACTTATTCAAGAACATTCTACATTGCTATGGTCTGTGTTCTTGTGCTGACAGTTACTTTGTCAACAATCGGCATACAGTGTATTAACGATGCTCTTGCCCTGTCTGCAAGTGAGGAAGAAATTGAAGTTACAATTCCCGACGGAATCACAACAAGTGAAGCCATTGATATTTTCAAGGAAAAAGGACTTATCAACGTCAAATGGTTCTCAAATTTCTTTGCAATGTTCAGAGGCTACGATAAAGAGGGTATCTATTACTACGTCAACGGTGAGGAAAGACTCCAGCCTTACGTAGGAGGAACATATTACCTTTCAAGCTCAATGGGTATTGAAGGTATGCTCAATATTATCCTTGACAATTCCGCGACATCAGAGCAGACAGTCAGTGTCACATTCCCTGAAGGTTACACAATTGCTCAGATTATAAACCGTCTTGAAGATTACGAAATCATCACAGATGAGAAGAAATTCATAAGCGCCGCAAACTACGATTATAACTATGCTTTCCTTGACAGTGAAAACAAGGGTATGGCATTTGCACTTGAAGGCTACCTTTTCCCTGACACATACGATATGTTTATCGGTGAAAGCACATCAAGTATCGTAAAGCGTTTCCTTGAGAACTTCAATGAGAAATGGTCTGAAAAGTATCAGAAACGTGCAGAAGAATTAGGACTTACTACAAGTGAAGTTCTCACAATTGCTTCAATCATCCAGAAAGAGGCAGCAGGTGCTTCACAGATGGCGGATATTTCATCCGTAATCCACAACAGACTCGAACGGTCAACCTATTATCCTATGCTTCAGTGCGATTCAACGGCTCTTTACGTTACAAACTATCTTACCGATGTTCTCGGTGAAAATAAAGCAACGGGATATCTTGATAAATATGACACAGCAATGTGTATGGGACTTCCCGAAGGTCCTATCTGTAACCCGGGTCTTGATGCAATTCACGCAGCGCTTTATCCGTCGGACACAAACTATATGTATTTCTGTCACGATAAGAGCGGTAATGTTTACTATGCTGCAACAGACTATGAACATCAGCAGAACGTAGCAAAAATCAGATAAGGAAGTAAAAGAATTGATTAAAGATTTTGTAAAACCTGAAGTTCTTGCCCCTGCAGGGGATTGGGAAAGACTTGTAGCAGCCGTTGATTTCGGTGCAGATGCAGTGTATCTCGGCGGCGGAATGTTCGGTATGAGAACATCTCCCTCTAACTTCTCCGATGAAGAACTTGCAAAGGCAGTGGAATTTGCCCATTCAAGAGGTGTTAAGGTTTATCTGACCTGTAACACAGTTCCCAGAAATAATGAGGTTGATATTTTACCTGAGTTTCTTCAGATGGCGGAAAATGCAGGTGTTGATGCCCTGATTATTTCTGATATCGGAACGCTGACTCTTGCTAAAAAATATGCTCCGAAAACGGAAATTCACATTTCAACTCAGGCAGGTATTACTAACTATGCAACTGCAAATGCATTCTACGATATGGGTGCAAAGAGAGTTGTCCTTGCCCGTGAGCTTTCAATAGAGGATATTGCATATCTCCGTTCAAAAACTCCCAAAGACCTTGATATTGAGTGCTTTGTTCACGGTGCTATGTGTGTTTCTTTCTCAGGAAGATGCCTTTTGTCCAATTACCTTGTAGGCAGAGATTCAAACAGAGGCGACTGTGCTCAGCCCTGCAGATGGAAGTATCATATTATGGAAGAAACACGTCCCGGTGTGTATTTCCCCATTGAACAGGATGACAAAGGTACCTACATAATGAATGCAAGGGATATGTGTATGGTTGAACATATTCCTGAACTTGTGAATGCAGGTATTACATCGCTTAAAATTGAGGGCAGAGCAAAATCTGCTTACTATACAGCCGCAGTTACAAACGCTTACCGTGCGGCAGTTGACGAGTTTATGAAAAATCCCACTGATGATTTCAAGGTTTCTCCCTGGATAAGCGAGGAAATGAAAAAAGTCAGTTACCGCGAATATTGCACAGGCTTCTATTTCGGATCACCCATAGAAAATGCAGAAATCTATTATGAGGGTGGCTACCGCAGAGAATGGGATGTTGTTGCAGTATGCGAAAAATGGGAAAACGGCGAACTTTTTGCGGTGCAGAGAAATAAATTCTTTGACGGAGATACTCTTGAAATAGTAGAACCGGGTAAAGAACCTTTCTCAGTTACTGTAAAAGAACTGAAAAACGAAGCGGGTGAAAGAGTGGAGAGTGCTCCTCACGCTACAATGAAACTTTCTTTCCTCTGCGAAAGAGAAGTAAAACCCGGTTCAATCATCAGAAAACAGAAAGAAGAACCAAAAAGAGTGATTATCTGATGGAATACAAAATAAATGTCAGTGAAATAAAATCTGTGAGCGAAAAATTAAAAGCAGGGGACAGGGTGCTTTTGACAGGCACAGTATATACTTCCCGTGATGCGGCTCACAAGAGAATAAAAGAAACAATTGATAACGGCGGAAGTCTTCCTTATGAATTAGAGGGTGCAGTTATTTACTATGTAGGTCCTACGCCTACTCCGCCACATCTCCCTATCGGTTCTTGCGGACCTACAACTTCTTCAAGAATGGACGTGTTTTCACCCCTTCTTCTTGATAAGGGCATTTCAGCTATGATTGGCAAAGGTCCTCGGAATGATGAAGTGTGTCAGGCGATTGTAAGAAACAAAGGTGTATATTTCTGTGCTGTGGGTGGTGCAGGTGCACTCCTTGCAAAGAGTGTTAAAAAATGCGAAGTAGTTGCCTTCGAAGATTTAGGTTGCGAATCCGTAAAAAAAATGGAAATTGAAAATCTTCCCCTTGTTGTGGCAATAGACTGCAACGGAGGAAATCTATTTAAGAAATAAACAGCAAAAAGTAAGGTGCGAAAGATAATGTCAGTTGAGAAACCCCTTGAAGCCATTATTGTCGGCGGCGGTCACAGAAGTATGAACTATGCTGAGCTTTCAGTGATAGACCCTACCAAACTTAAAATTACAGGTGTGGCAGACCCTGATGACAACAGAAGAAAAATGATTTCTGAAAAGTTTTCAATCCCTGAAAACCATCAGTTCAGAACGGCAGAAGAATTGGCAAGTGTGCCTAAGTTTGCAGATGCGGTAATCAACGGTACAATGGACCACGTCCACGTACAGACTACAATCCCTCTGCTGAAAGCAGGATATGATGTGCTGCTTGAAAAACCTTTTGCAGTCAATGAGAAAGAGGCAAGGGAACTGGTTGCTGCTGCCCATAAATACGGCAGAAAGGTTATGGTCTGCTTCGTTCTCAGGTATGCACCTTTTTACAGAAAAATCAAAGAAAAGTTAGTTCAGGGTGAAATCGGAGAAATACTCAACATTCAGACTTCTGAGTTTGTAAGTTACCACCATATGTCAACAAGCCACGTAAGAGGTAAATGGAACAACTCAGACCGTTGCCATACATCAATGCTTCTTGCAAAATGTTGCCACGACCTTGATATTATGGTATGGATGATGGGTAACAACAAACCGGTTTCAGTTTCATCTTTTGGCAGTAACATTCAGTTCAGACCCGAAAATGCACCTGAAAATTCAGGCACAAGATGTCTTGTTGACTGTCCTCTTGTTGATACCTGTCTTTATTCTGCAAAGAGGATTTATATTGACCACCCTGACAGATGGTCATTCTATGTATGGGATAAACTTGAACACCTGGAAAACCCCACAATTGAAGACAAAAAAGAGCTTCTCAGAACATCACCCTACGGCGTATGTGCATATAAGAGTGACAACAATGTTGTTGACCACCAGAGTGTTCTTGTGAACTTTGAAAGCGGTGCAACGGGAACTCACAATATGGTTGGAGGTTCTTCAAGAGGACTGAGAACTATACATATTACAGGTACAAAAGGTGAAATCTTCGGCAACTGCGAAGAAGGAGTTTTCACTGTTCAGAAAATAAATCCCGCACCCGGTTGCGAATATGACACAGAGGTTTTTGATGTCAGTGTTGACGGTGACTCTCACGGAGGCGGAGATATAGGTCTTATTTCAGACTTTGTGGATTATGTAAGGGACGACAAAATGTCAGTTTCCTGCACATCAATCGACACATCATTACTCGGTCATCTCGTTGTTTTCCTTGCTGATGAATCAAGAGAAAACGGCGGTAAGATAATGAAAATATAAGGAGGCAATTCTTATGAAAAAAATCACACGTATTTCAGTTTCACTTCTTCTTGTGCTCACAATGGTATTTTCTCTTGCAGCACCCACATTCGCAGCAGAAGAAAAATGCAATTGCGGGGATGAGCCTGTAATCTATGTTGCAGCACTTGGTAGTGCAACACTTTATAAAGATGCAGGTACAGAAAACGAACAGGTTATTTTCCGTCCCGAAACAGAAGCATACCTTAAAATGATCGGCTCACTTCTTCTTCCTATCGGAAAACTTCTTGTTGACGGAGATTATGATTCATTCGGCAACAGCCTTGTAAAATCAGTAAACAGTGTTTTCGGCTCACTTGCAAATGCTGAAAACGGCTCATCAACTCCTGATGTTACAACAAAGGAAGAACTTCCCACAGACCCTGCTCACGGTCTTGATTACAGCTACTATTTCGGTTACGATTTCCGTGCTGACCCCCTTACAGTGGCAGATGACCTTGAAGTTTATGTTGAACACGTAAAGAAACTTACAGGTCACGATAAAGTACGTTTTAAAGCCTCATCAATGGGCGGCGTAATGGCAATGGCATATTTCTCAAAATACGGCCACGAAGATGTCAAATCAGTAATTTTCCAGAACTGCCCCATTAAAGGTACAGCAGTTGCAGGTGCACTTTTCTGCGGTGAAGTTGAAATCAACCCCGTAGCACTTTACAGATATGCTTCAACTGCAATCACAACAATGGTACCCGGTGTTGGCGGTGACATCCTCCAGGTTCTTGTAAAAGCACTCAACTTCTTCGGTGTTTTTGAAGCACTTACAGACTTTGCAGGCGGACTTGTTGATAAACTTGTTGACCAGGTTTTTGAAGGTGCACTTATTCCCGTTTTCAGAGCAAACTGTGGTATCTGGGCTTTCGTTCCCGATGAATATTACGAAGATGCTAAAAAGTTTATGCTTGGTGATAAACCCAATGCAGAACTCGTAGCAAGAATTGATGCTTACCACTATGGTGTTCAGGGCAAAGCAGATGAAATTCTGAACGGTCTCATTGCAGACGGTGTTCCCGTTATGATTGTTTCAGCAACAAACGTACAGAGAACTCCTCTCGTAACTGCTTGGAAGAACGACTCTGACGGTACAGTTGATACAAAATATTCATCAGTAGGTGCAACAGTTGCAGACCATGCAGAAACATTCGCTGCTGATTACAAGCAGAAAGAAACAGAATGTGGTCACGACCATGTTTCACCTGATAACAGAATTGATGCTTCAACTTGTGCACTTCCCGAACAGACATGGTTTGTTAAAGATATGATGCACTGCACAACTCACGACGGACATCAGGCTCTTTACAGATGGTTCCAGGAAAACGATGATAGTATCCAGACAATCTACTCAAACCCTGACTATCCTCAGTTCCTGCAGAACGATATCGAGAACAATAAGCTTGTTCCTGAAAAATAAAGACAATTTCGGTGCAATCCTGTTTTGGGTTGCACCGTTTTTCGTTAAAAAATAAACAATAAAAATTTTAAAATTTGTATTGACTTTTTATTTTTACAGGAATATAATGATAAAAAATTTAGTTTCGAAGGTAATAAATATGAACGCTGTACTTTCACGTGCAAGTAAATATTTCTTTAGCTTTAGCGTAGCTTATTATTTTGGCTATGCTTATTTTGCTATGGAAAAGTTACTTGTGAGAGCACAGAAAAGTTTTTAAAATTACCTGAATTTATTTTCAGACAGTATTTTAAAAGCCTCACTTGTAACTTAAGCAAGTGAGGTTTTCTTATTTTGAAAGGGGTGTCCGAAATGACAAACAAATTGGATGAAGCAAGAGAAATTATCAACAGAGTAGATTTTCAGATGGCAGAATTGTTTGCAGAAAGAATGAAAGCTGCTGAAATGGTTTTTGAATATAAAAAGGAATTCGGACTTCCTATTTATGACCCGAAAAGAGAAGAAACAGTTATTGAAAAGAACGCATCTCTGATACAAGATGATGTTATCAAAGAATACTATATTGAATACATCAAAAATGTTATGGCTGTTTCCCGTGCATATCAGTACCGTATGCAAAACGGACTGAAAGTTGCATACAGCGGAGTTGAGGGAGCATTTGCACACATAGCAGCAGGAAGAATCTTTCCTGAAAGCAACAGAATTTCGTTCAGAGATTTCAAGTCTGCATATGACTCTGTTGTAAATGGTGAAGCTGATGTTGCTGTGCTTCCTATAGAAAATAGTTATGCAGGTGAAGTAGGGCAGACCATTGACCTTATCTTTTCAGGAGGACTTTTCATAAACGGAATTTATGAACTTGAAATTCATCAGAACCTCCTCGGTGTTCCCGGTTCAACCGTTGATGATATTAAGAAAGTCATAAGCCATCCTCAGGCACTCGGTCAGTGTAATGATTACATCAAACTTCGTGGCTTTGATGCAGAAGAAGCAAATAACACAGCAGTTGCAGCAAAGACTGTTGCGGAAGAGAACGATAAATCGCTTGGTGCAATAGCAAGCGTTGAAACTGCAGAAATATACGGACTTAAAATTCTGGAAGCTAACATTAACAAAAGCGGAGAAAACACAACACGCTTTGCAGTTCTCTCGAAAGTTAGAGCAGACTCACCGAAACTTTCAAATTCAGTGCTGATGTTTACTGTTAAAAATGAGGCGGGTTCACTTGCAAAAGCGATAAGCATTATCGGTAAGTATGGCTACAATATGACGGCTCTCAGAAGCAGACCTTTGAAAAAACATTCCTGGCAGTATTATTTCTATATAGAAATTGACGGTACTACAGATACTAAAGCAGGTCAGCAAATGATAGCAGATTTAAATAAGGTTTGCGATAAGCTTAAAATAGCAGGAACTTTTGCACCTCACAGCGAAATATAATTCTTGTAAAAATACTTAAACAGAGGTAAAATAATATGATAGTAGATGTAAGTAAAAAAATCCTTGTAGTCGGTCTCGGACTTTTAGGCGGTAGCTATGCGAGGATACTCAAAAGATTCGGTTTTCATATAAGTGCCGTAACAAAAGAGCAAAGCTCAATAGATTATGCACTTAAAGAAGGCTTTATTGATGAAGGCACAACAGAGCTTGACGAAAGGATAATCGGAGAAGCAGACATTGTTATCTTTGCACTGTATCCTCACATCTTCGTAGAGTGGATAGAGCAGAATCAGAAGCTTCTGAAAAGCGGTTCACTTATTACGGATGTAACAGGTGTCAAATGCAGTATAGTGTATAAGGTGCAGGAAATTCTCCGACCCGATGTGGAGTTTGTTGCTGCACATCCAATGGCAGGACGTGAGGTTTCGGGAGTCGAAAACAGTACGGATAAAATGTTTACAGGTGCAAACTTTATTGTTACTCCCACCCATAAAAATACGCCTGAGGCAATAAATACCTGTCTTGAACTGGGCAGATTGCTTGGCTTTTCAAATGTCACAACTCTCTCTCCCGAAGAACACGACGAAATGATAGGTTTCCTGTCTCAGCTTACCCACTGTATTGCCATTACGCTTATGACGTGTAACGATAAAGAAAATATGGAAAAGTTTACGGGTGACTCTTTCCGAGACCTTACACGTATTGCACGGATAAACGACCTGATGTGGAGTGAACTTTTCATAGAGAATAAAAATGTACTTCTCAATCAGATGAATATTTTTATAGATAAATTCAACGAACTTAAATCAATGCTCGAAAACGAAGACGTTGACGGTATGAGAAAAATGATGCGTCACTCAACAGAACGCAGAGCATTGTTCGATAAAAAATGATTTCAGGAGGAAATAACAATGAATATGAATTTCAAAAGAAAATTACCTATCCCTATGGACATAAAGGCACAGTATCCTCTTACCAATGAGCTTGAGGATATGAAAGCAAAACGCGATAAAGAAATCAGAGAAGTTTTTGAAGGTAAAAACAATAAGTTTCTCCTGATTATAGGTCCTTGCTCTGCAGATAACGATGACAGTGTAATTGATTACATATCACGTCTCAGAGGTGTTCAGGACAAGGTTTCTGATAAAATCCTCATTATTCCCAGGATTTATACCAATAAACCCCGTACAACAGGTGACGGATACAAGGGAATGCTTCATCAACCCGACCCCCATAAAGGTGAAGATATGTTAAAGGGTGTTATAGCAATCAGAAATCTGCATATCAGAGCAATGAAAGAAACAGGCTTTACCTGTGCTGACGAAATGCTTTATCCTGAAAATCACAGATACCTTTCAGATATTCTGTCATATGTTGCAATAGGTGCCAGGTCTGTTGAAAATCAGCAGCACCGTCTGACCGCAAGCGGTTTTGACATCCCTGTAGGTATGAAAAACCCTACTGCCGGTGACATTTCAGTAATGATGAACTCAATAACAGCCGCTCAGCATTCCCACACATTTATTTACAGAGGATGGGAAGTTGAAAGTCAGGGCAATCCTCTTGCTCATGCTATTTTAAGAGGATATGTAAATAAGCACGGCCAGTCAATGCCCAACTATCATTATGAAGACCTTATTCATCTTGCTGAGACGTATGAAAAATCAGGCCTTAGTAATCCGGCAGTTATAGTTGATACCAATCATGCCAATTCAGGCAAACAATGGATGGAACAACCTCGAATCGCAAAAGAAGTTCTTCACAGTTGTCGTCACAGTAATGATGTTAAAAAGCTTGTAAAAGGTTTTATGATAGAGAGCTATATTGAGGATGGAGCGCAGAAACCGGAAGAGTGTGTTTATGGCAAATCAATTACTGATCCGTGTCTTGGTTGGGAAAAGACAGAGAAACTCATTTACGATATAGCGGATGTTCTTTAATAGGGGTGTGTATAGTGTCAGGAGTTATAGTAAACGTTATAACTGTAATAATCGGTTCGTGTATCGGATTATTGCTTAAAAAAGGAATTCCTGAGAGAGTAAGCAGTGCAGTGATGATTGGGCTTGGTGCCTGTACTTTATATATAGGTATATCGGGAAGTCTTTGCGGAGAAAATGTTCTTGTTGTTATTGCATCGATTGTTCTTGGTGTAATATCAGGAACACTTATAAATATTGACGGGGTAATAAACAAGCTTGCAAATAGAGTTGAAAACAGATTCAGAAAAGACGGGCAAAAAGTCTCTATAGCTGAAGGATTAGTAACTGCAACTCTCTTGTTTTGTATAGGGTCAATGACTGTTACGGGTTCAATTCAGGCTG
>JAZRQI010000314.1:0-7184 GCA_045649705.1 Acutalibacteraceae bacterium | reverse complement strand
TATGCATCCCAACCGATTTCGGTACATGTGGGTGCTTTTGCTTCATGTGTTTCTTCATCATGACCCAGGGCTGCTTTTTCAGCATATGTTGTGTAGTCGCATCTTGTACATGTTACATATGCATCCCAACCGATTTCGGTACATGTGGGTGCTTTTGCTTCATGTGTTACTTCATCGTGACCCAGGGCTGCAACTTCTGTTTTAACTCTTGAAAGCTCTGCGTTACATGTTTTAACTGTACAGTAAACTACTGTTTCGTATGAGCCGGAGTTCACACAGTCAGGTGCAAAGTTGTTTTCGATTACTTCTTCGCCTGCTGTATGACCAAGAGGATTGGTAACAATTCTGTCACGGCTTGTTTCTGCGCTACATACTGTACAATATGTTACTTTATCATATGTACCTGTTGCTGTACATGTTGATTCTGTAAGGTTTTCTACTACTTCTTCGCCGGGATTATGTTCGGTAGCAGGAATCTTAACTTCTGTTCTGCTGAGTTCAACTTTACATACTGAGCAGTACACTACTTCATCATATGAACCGTCTGCTGTACATGTTGCGGGAACTCTGTTTTCTTCTCTTGTTGCTTTTGTATGATCTGTTGCTTTAACAAAGTCATCTTTTTTTGTTGCACCGCATGTTGAGCAAGAGTAGTTTGTATAACCCTGTTCTGTACATGTGGGTGCTACTACATTGCCTGCTACCCAATCATGGCCGGGTGCAGGAATTTCTTCGATTGTTGTTTCTTCACAATTCGGACACTGTTTTATTTCATATCCTGCTTCTGTACATGTTGCTTTTTCAGAGCTAATGATCTCTGAATATTTATGTTCGAGTTTATCGGTAAACGAATCTGTGTAACTATGATCACCTCTTATACAAGAGTGGGTTGTATAACCCTGTGACGTACATGTAGGTGGTGTTACCACATCTTCATAATCATGTCCAAGTGCATCTATTTCTCGTTCAGCAACATCTTCGCAGACTGCACAAATCTGTCTTTCACGTCCTTCTTCCGTACATGTGGGCGGGATTATTTCTTCCCAATCCCCATAGCTATGACCGGTCGGATCTTTTCTATCCGCAACATAACTGTCACCACATCTTGAACATGTGTATGTTGAGTAACCACCTGTTTCACATGCAGGAGGTGTTACTACTGCTTTGTAGTCGTGTCCTGTTTCAGGTACTGCGATTGTTTCTCTTGAAAGCTCTGTTGTTTTACATTCCGAACAGTAAATAACTGAATCGTATGAACCGGGGGTCACACAATCGGGTGCTTTTTCATTTTCTTTTACTGCTTCTGAGGGAGTATGGCCTACTGTAACAGTTGCTTTTGCACCTGAAAGGTCAATAGTCTGACCATAGGGAACATAATCATCAACAGTTGTGCCAAAAGTATCACCAATTGCACGTGTTACAAAAGTAAGACCGCCGGTACATTCAGCATCTTTTATCCAATCTTCGTTCATGAAAATTGAACCTGTTGATCCAAATTTCGCATCATCTCGAACTTTGAGTGAAAAATGCGCAATCTGACCGTCGACAATCACAGGTTCACCCTTCTTTGAGTCACCTGCAAAACCAACAAATGCAATTTTTATTTCATTAGCTTTCGATCTCCAATAAGTAGGATTGGAGTTTCTTCTGTATTCTATAATGGGAGACGATGCGTCACCTACAAGTTCATAGTCCTTTAACGCACTTACGAACCCTTCTTTGTTATTAAGATATGCAGGTGTTGATGCCTTTTCACCTTCCGGAATTACCACCTCAAAGAGTGTTGCATCATACAGCACTGCTGCCTGAGCTGCAAAAACTCCATAGTTTGTTTTAAGGCTGAGGTAAACATCAATTACATCGCCAGGATGTACCACACTATCGCTCGTTGTTATGCCATACTGTGCTACATAACTTGCTTCATCAGTTATTTCATCTGCCGCTGAAACTCCGATTGCAAATGTATTTACAATCATCAGCAAAGACAAGATGACACTGAGAAACTTCTTAGTCTTAGACATAGATTTTGCCTCCTTTAGATATGTTGCTGAATTGAATAATTTTTACTAAAGAACTTAAAAGGGCAATACTCCCCCTACTATTGTTCATGGTAATAATACCATAAGTAGGGGGAGAGTGTCAACATATAAACGAAAAATAAACATTTCAGGTGTAAAAAAACCAAAAATATGCACAAAACACACGTTTATTTTTCGACATTTATTACAAAACCTTAAGGCTTAAGCCATACCGCTTTATTTACAATATGAGTGTAGCTTTGGATCAACTTTATAACCTTCACAGATACATTAGTATCAGCATAATCCTCAGCCATAACGTATGGCTCATTGTTTTCTCTCATAGAAACAGCCAATTCAATTGCCTGTTCGACATCTTTTGTCTTGATACCACCGATCACCACACTGCCTTTATCAAGAACCTCCGGTCTTTCCGTAGATGTTCTGAGAAGCACGCCTGAAAATCCCATCATTGCTGATTCTTCTGAAAGAGTTCCGCTATCAGAAAGAACACAGTAACTTGTTTTCTGCAATTTGTTATAATCCATAAACCCGAACGGTTTCATGCTGCGTACGAGAGGATGGAACTTAAAGTTTCTTTTTTCAATAAACTTCATTGAACGAGGATGTGTTGAATAGATTACAGGCATCTGATATTTCTCTGCGATATTATTAATAGCAGTCATCAATGACATAAAGTTTTCTTCATTATCAATGTTTTCTTCTCTGTGAGCAGAAAACAGGAAAAACTTTCCTTCCTCAAGACCTAACCTATCAAGTATATCACTCTGATCAACTTTATCTTTGTACTCTTCTACCACTTCTCTGAGTGGAGATCCTGTTACAAAAACTGTCTTACCGTCAATACCTTCTGAAATAAGATATCGTCTACTGTGTTCTGTGTACGGAAGATTAACGTCAGAGATATGGTCAACAATTTTTCTGTTAATTATTTCGCTAACGTTCCAGTCCCAGCAACGGTTACCCGCTTCCATATGAAAAATCGGAATTTTAAGACGTTTCGCTCCAATGGCCGAAAGAGCCGAATTTGTATCTCCTAAAATAAGTACAGCATCCGGTTTTTCCTTAACCATAACCTGATATGATTTAGCAATAATATTGCCCATAGTTTCACCAAGATCTGCGCCAACACTGTCAAGATAATAATCAGGTGCACGAAGATTAAGATCTTCGAAAAACACTTGATTCAGTGTATAGTCATAGTTCTGACCAGTATGAACAACAATATGGTCAAAATATTTATCTGCACATTTCATAACGGCTGAAAGTCTGATTATCTCAGGACGTGTGCCGATGATTGTCATTAATTTAAGTTTTGTCATTTCTTTTACCTCACACTTTCAGGAAAACTGTATCGGGTTTATCGGGATCAAAAGGCTCATTGCACCACATAAGAGTTACAAGGTCTGTATCACCCAGATTTTCTATATTATGAGTATAGCCGGTGGGAATATCGATAACTTCGATTTTATCACCGCTTGCGTAATACTCAATAATCTTATCTTCGCCGTATTTTCTGAAACGGACAACACCTCTGCCGGAAACAATAACAAATTTTTCATTCTTCGTATTATGCCAGTGGTTGCCTTTTGTAATGCCCGGTTTTGAAATATTGACAGACATCTGTCCCCTGTCAAAGGTTCTGATAATTTCTGTAAATGAACCACGTTCATCAACATTCATTTTAAGAGGATACGAAAAGTTATCTTCAGGAAGATAACTTAAATATGTTGCATAAAGGTCTTTGATAAATTCATCTGACATATCAGGAATTTTTCTTTCATCACGTGATGCTTTGAAAGAATAAATCAGGTCAACAATTTCACCTAAAGTTCTTTTGTGAACAGGCTTTATTTCGCAGAATTTTTCAACCTTGTTTGCTTTACCCTCAATTGCATTTTTTATTTCATTCACAACGTCGTCAATGTAAACCAGATTCATCATATAATTTCTGTCGTTTACGGTAATGGGTAAATCTCTTGCAATATTGTTGCAGAAAGTTGCAACGGCACTGTTATAATTGGGTCTGCACCATTTACCGAAAACATTCAGCATTCTGTAAATAAAAACTTCTGCACCTGTTTCTTCACCGTAAGCAAAGATAAAATCTTCAGCCTGTTTTTTTGATTTGCCGTAAGGATTATCAAGCTGAGCCTGAATTGAAGAAGTGATAAGAACGGGAGCGAGATTTTTGTTTTCTTTGAGAAGTGAAAGAAGTTCACCTGTGAAACCTGAATTTCCTGTAGTAAATTCTTCTTCATTCTGCGGTCTGTTAACACCTGCAAGATGAACAACAAAATCACATTCTGCACAGTATTTTTCAAGTAAATCTTTTTCTGTGTTTATATCATATTTAAGAAGTTCATATTTTTCATCAAGTTCAAGATTTGCACAAAGATTTTTTCCCACAAAACCTTCTGCCCCTGTTACAAGAATTTTCATTTTATTACCCCCATTATAATTTTCTTTTTATAATGCCTTTTACAAGCGATAAAATATCTTTTCTTTTTTTGCCCACGATGCACACAACACCTGCTGCAAAAACAACAAGTTTGAATACAATATTTATAAAGAAAGTTCCTGAGAAAAGAACGATCTCATTTTCAATACCGACATAAAGAACATTTACGGGGATAAGACCTGCTGCACTAAAAACAGCAACGAGAAGAATTATAACTCCCATTTCGCCTATATTATATTTGATAATATCGTTTCTTCTGCAGATTACAACCGACACAAGAGCTGCAGTTGCACGCGACACTGCAAAGCAGATTGCTGCAGTAAGCATATTATAAAGACCGAAGTGAGTAAGCAGATAACTCATTGTAAAATTCACAACAATTGCAGAGCCTGAACAGAAGAACATTTTTTTGCTCTGTTTTATGTCATACATAATACCGAAAGTATGCGTGAAGTAAACGAACTTGATTGCGTGAGCAACTGCAATTATAGGAACATATTTCCACGCATCGTAATAATCTTCGCTTAAAAGCATTACAACTTCCTGAGAGAAAAGTGCAACACCCAGGCATACTATTGCAGAAATTCTGAAAGCAACCGATGCTAAATCAACAATTTCTTTTTTACCTTCTTCACCAAGTTTCATCTTGTCGTTGAACCAGGGTCTGAAAGCAAGATGAATTGAAGACTGCACAATTTCAATTACTGAACTGAACTGCATTGAAACACTGTAGATTCCGTTTTCAAATGCTTTACCTGCAGCGTTGAGAAAGTGCTTTGATATGTAAGATGCCATATTGTTGGCAATATTGTGAGGAAGTAAGGGCACCGAATATTTAAGTGCAGTTGAGAGCATTTCTTTATCAATTGTAAATGCCATCATACCGTTTCTCAACATATCAATTATTCCGTAAACAGTGAACACAAAGTTTGAAAGGAATAATGAAAGCATCATACCGTTTACGCCGCCAAGTTCAAAACCGAAAACGTAAACGCCTCTGCCGAATATGAGGAAAATAACATTAAGTGCTACATGAAAGAAGAAAAACAGAAGAGAGTTTTTCGCAAATTTCCCACCCTGTTGTTTTGCCTGCAGAATAGATTGATACATCTGATAAAGTGCATTGAAAACAAGTGTCAGAAGTGTAAAAATAACAGCCGGGTAAACTGCGATACCTTTAAACAGAATATCACCTATGGGATTTCTGAATATAAGCATCACAGCCACAACAGCTGTACCGAACAGCACCATAAAAGTCATTATGGTGCCGAAAAATTTTCTGCATTTTTCTTTGTCAAGTTTGTACTCTGCATAAAATCTTATAAGAGCATATGGTAAAGAAAGATTGACAAGTAAAACTGCAATGTTTGTAAATGAAGTTAAAAGATTAACTCTGCCGTAATCTTCCGTTGAAAGAAAATTGGGGTTAGTGTAAATAAACAAAAGCAAAAAAGTTGAGGCTTTTGTCACCATATTTGCAACTGTATACAAAAATGAATTCTTTGCAACCTTATTTGCTCCTGCCATTTTTCACACTCCGTAAAAATTTATTGAGAAATTATAGCTCTGTAAACAGAAACCAGTGTATCTGTATTTTTCTTCACATCGTGACGTTTTACTGCCGTTTCTTTTCCTTTTGCAGAAAGAGAAAGACAAAGTTCATCGTCTTCAAAAATCCTGCTGATTTTTTCTGCACATTCATCGGTATTTTCAAGCTCATAAAGAAGGCCTGTTACTCCGTCTTCCGAATACGAAGAAGTGCCACCTACATCACTTGCAACGGTTGGCACACCCATAACCTGTGCTTCTGCGAGAGAATTGGGTGAATTTTCCATAACAGAATACTGCCAGAATGCTCTTGAAGAAAGCATATGCTCGCCGATTTCGGCAGGATTAAGTGAGGGAAGAAATTTAATATTTTCTTTTACACCGTGTTCTTCTGAAAGTTTCTTAATATATTTAGGATAACTTGCAATGTGAGAATCGTCTTCACCGATTCTGAATCCTCCCGGCACTTCGAGAAGAATATCGGGATATTTATCTTTTAATTTTGCAATAACCTTAATTGCATAATGAAGTCCCTTTGCAGGAGTTTCACTTCTTATGCCGAAAAGTTTATGAGGATTTGCGTTTTTAATATTCCACTCAACAGAATAAAAATCATTTCTTAAAATTCTGTTGCAGGAATAATATTTTATTTTGGGATTTATTCTTTCCGCTTCGGCTTTGTCATAATGAGTTCTGCCGATACAGTATTTTGCTTTTCTTATTATTTTATTTGATTTAAGTCCGCGGATTTTCATCATAACTTTTCTTTCGATAAGTCCTGAAAGACGTTTGTTGTCACTCATTGACCTGCCAAAGATAAGCTCTTTAAAAGGTATACCTTTTAAGTATATATCTGCAATACCGTCTGCCATACCCTGCAAAGTAACAGCTACAGGACAAGGCGGATTCACGTTCATAACAGATTCGCCGAAAGAAAATTCAACACCCTGAACGTCAATCAGATCAGGCTTTTCTTCTGCAATAATCTTTGAAAGTTTTTCTTCAAGAACCTTATCTCTGCCCATTGCAATCTGATTTGCACGGACAAAATAAACAACTTTCTTTCCGTCAATCACTTTCTTTTCTTCTTTTGTATCACGGTTAACGCTGACGATAATGAGTTTTTCAATATCATC
>JAZRQI010000313.1:0-17859 GCA_045649705.1 Acutalibacteraceae bacterium | reverse complement strand
TTTGAAAAGTTCCTTGAAGAGAAGAATTACCACGCAATCGTTACTCACTTTGATGATTTAGGTGACCTGGGACAGCTTCCCGGTCTTGCAATTCAGCGTCTTATGGAAAAAGGCTACGGCTTCGGTGCAGAAGGTGACTGGAAAGTTGCCGCTATGGTAAGACTTATGAAAGTTATGACTGCAGGTAAAAAGGATGCAAAAGGTACTTCTATGATGGAAGACTATACATACAACCTTGTCAAAGGCAAGGAAGGCATTCTCCAGTCACATATGCTTGAAATCTGTCCCTCAGTTGCTGACGGCAGAATCGGCATTAAGGTTGAGCCTCTTTCAATGGGAAGACGTGAAGACCCTGCCCGTCTTGTTTTCACAGCAAAAGAAGGCAAGGGTGTTGCAGCATCACTTGTTGACCTTGGCACACGTTTCAGACTTATTATCAACACAGTAAACTGCAGAAAAACAGAACAGGATATGCCTAAGCTTCCCGTTGCTACTGCTTTCTGGACACCTGAGCCTGATTTCTATACAGGAATCGAAGCATGGCTCACAGCAGGCGGCGCACATCATACTGCATTCACTTATGACCTTACAGCAGAACAGTTAGGTGCATGGGGTGAAGCAATGGGCATCGAAGTAGTGTACATTGACGAAAAGACAGATATCCGTTCACTCAAACAAAATCTTATGCTTGGTAAGGCAATTTACGGTTAAGAGGTAACAAAATGCTTGAAACATTGAAGAAAAAAGTCTGCGATGCCAATATCGAATTGCAGACAAAAGGACTTATTACATACACATGGGGCAATGTCAGCGGAATCGACAGACGTCAGGGACTTGTTGTCATAAAACCCAGCGGAGTAAGCTACGACGAACTTACTCCCGACAAGATGGTTGTTCTTGACCTTGACGGCAACAAGATTGAGGGAGACCTTTCCCCCTCATCAGACACTGCAACTCATCTTGAACTTTATAAAAAATACCCTGAAATCGGCGGTATTACACACACTCATTCAAACAATGCAACTTCCTGGGCACAGTCAGGCAGATGCATCCCCTTTTACGGCACAACTCACGCTGACTATTTCCACGGTGACATCCCCTGCACAAGAATGCTGACACCTGATGAAATTAACGGTGAATACGAAAAGAATACAGGTCTTGTTATCATAGAAACTCTTGAAAACAATAACATTGACCCTATGGAAATGCCTGCAATTCTCTGCTTTGCTCACGGTCCTTTCACCTGGGGTAAAAATGCAGATGAAGCAGTACACAATGCAGTTGTGCTTGAAGAAGTTGCAGAAATGGCTCTTAAAACAATCATTATCTCACCCAATATGTCTCCCGCACCTCAGCTTCTTTCTGATAAACACTATTTCAGAAAACACGGTGCAAATGCCTACTACGGACAAAAATAATTTTTTCGGAGTTTTTATAAATGTCTAACCCTCACCCTCACAATGGGCACAGAAACCGTATGCGTGAGAAGATTGCAGACGCAGGTCTTGAAAATTTTCAGCCACACGAAATTCTTGAATTTCTTCTTTTCCATACAGTGCCACGAAAAGACACTAACCCTATGGCACACAAGCTCATTTCTGCTTTCGGCTCACTCGAAAATGTGCTTGACGCCTCAACAGATGAACTTATGGAAAAAGGCGGATTGAATTTCAATTCCGCCGTTCTCATCTCATCTTTAAAAGATGTGTTCTCTCAATACGCAAAAACAAAACAGTCAAAGACTCCCGTTAACACCACTGCCAAAATGGTGGAGGTTTTCAAGCCCTTCTTTATAACTCAGACAACAGAAAAACTTGTTGCCGCTTTCTTTGACAGCGGATTGAGATTAAAAGCCGTAAAAGAATTCGGACAGGGACAGGAAAACGGATTTCACGTTAACATCAAGGAAATTCTCAGGGAAGCAATTACATTTAACGCATACAACGTGGCAATTGCCCATAATCATCCCGCATCAACTGCCCTGCCCTCAAAAAACGATATCAACACCACAAATGATATGAAAAATCAGTTTGAATATTTTGAAATCAAACTTATCGACCACATAATTTTCGGCACTAACGGATTTTTCAGCTTTGCGGGTGACGAAAAATTGAGTTGCTTTGTATCATATTCAGGAGGTAGTAAATAATGTCAGAAATCAGAAATGCTATATGTCTTACAACAGTCGAGTCAACTGTTGCAGAAATTATGGGAGTTAAAAAAAGTGAAAACCCCAACCCTGTTCTTCTTTCACTCAAAGAGAAAAAAATACAGGGAAGATGTGCTGACAGAGCTGTTCTCTACAACCCCGATGCAGTAGCACTCTGGCTCTATCAGAAATACACTGACCTTTTCACAGATGCAGTTCTTTCTTCTGATATCGCTCTGCCCATTCTCTCCGTTATGCCCAGCGTAACACCTGTTTGCTTTGCATCAATGTATTCTGGAGTTATGCCTGAAATTCACGGAATAAAAAAATATGTAAAACCTGTCCTTACTGTCAACACTATTTTTGATACTTTCATAAAAGCGGGTAAGAAGTGTGCTATTGTTTCAACTTCAAACGACAGTATTTCCTGCATTTTCCTTGAAAGAGAAATGGATTATTTCATTTATGATTCAATTGAAGAAGTGAATGCAAAGGCTCTCAGCCTTATCGAAGAAGACAGCTATGACCTTATAGTAATTTACAATGGAAACTACGACGGTACAATGCACAAATTCGGTCCTGAAAGCGAAGAATCAATTTCTGCGTTAAAACATAACATCGCTTTCTATAAGGAGCTTGTTGATAAAATTAAACTTGAGTGGAAAAACCACGATGTTCTTTACGGCTTCCTCCCTGACCACGGTTGCCACGAAATTGACGGCGACTGCGGGGCTCACGGACTTGATATGGAAGAAGATATGAATATCATCCACTTCTACGGAATTAAAGAAAGAGAATAAAAATTAACGGCAGATTATAAAAATCTGCCGTTTTTGTTAATTTCTTAACAAATTTATCTTGATTATTTCATAAAAAAGTTGTATCATAGATTTGTTAAAATAAATTTTTGGAGGTTACATCCATGGCAAACAGATTTGTACTCAACGAAACAAGTTATCACGGCAAAGGCGCAATCGCTGAAATCGCAACAGAAGTTAATGCTCGCGGTTTCAAAAAATGTTTTGTATGCTCTGACCCCGACCTTATCAAGTTTGGTGTTACAAAGAAAGTGACAGACATTCTTGACGGTGCTTCAATTGCTTACGAAATCTATTCAAACATCAAAGCTAACCCCACAATTGAAAACGTTCAGTCTGGTGTAGAAGCTTTCAAAGCAAGCGGTGCAGACTGCATCATCGCTATCGGCGGCGGTTCTTCAATGGACACAGCAAAAGCAATCGGTATCATCATCACTAACCCTGAATTTGCTGATGTAGTTTCACTTGAAGGTGTTGCTCCCACAAAGAATAAATGCGTACCCATCATCGCAGTTCCCACAACAGCAGGTACAGCAGCAGAAGTTACAATCAACTACGTTATCACAGACGCTGAAAAGAACAGAAAAATGGTATGTGTTGACGTTCACGACATCCCCGTTGTAGCAGTTGTTGACCCTGATATGATGGCTTCAATGCCCAAAGGTCTTACAGCAGCAACAGGTATGGATGCTCTTACTCATGCAATCGAAGGTTACATCACAAAAGGCGCTTGGGAAATGAGCGATATGTTCCACATCAAGGCTATCGAAATCATCGCAAAATCACTCCGCGGTGCAGTAGAAAACACAGCAGACGGCAGAGAAGGTATGGCTCTCGGTCAGTACATCGCAGGTATGGGCTTCTCAAACGTAGGTCTCGGCATTGTTCACTCAATGGCTCACCCTCTCGGTGCTCTTTATGACACACCTCACGGCGTTGCTAACGCAATCATTCTTCCCACAGTTATGGAATATAATGCTCCCGAAACAGGCGAAAAATACCGCGAAATCGCAAAGGCTATGGGCGTAGAAAACGTTGATGCAATGAGCCTTGAAGATGCAAGAAAAGCAGCAATTGATGCAGTTAAACAGTTGTCAATTGATGTTGGCATTCCTGCTGACCTTAAAGATATCGTTAAAGCAGAAGACGTTGATTTCCTTTCACAGTCAGCATTTGATGATGCTTGCCGTCCCGGTAACCCCAGAGAAACATCTGTTGAAGAAATCAAAGAACTCTACCTTTCACTTATGTAATTCAATAATAAACACAAAAATCCCGGTGTAGCCACCGGGATTTTTTATTTTTATTTACTGTTCAATTGATGATGCTTCAACAATTCTTCCCTCTGTTGTGGTGACTGTAAGTTTCACTGTATCACCTTTATTGAGGATAACTGCAAGGTTTGATTTCTGTGCTGAAATTGAGAAGTAAGCATCATATTTATCAAGCTTGATATAGTAATAAGTGTTGCCGTCAAGAACTGCTGAACGGATGTCTGTAATCACGCCTTCTGCAATGATTTTTTCTGAAGGTGTGCCTGTACCATCAATGTCGATATCTGTAACGTGTTCATCAAGGTCTGCTGCAGCATCTCTGTCAATGCCCATTTCATCATAATAAGCCTGGAGACAATCAACCAGCTTTGTTCCTACAACAACCTTCTGGAACTGCTCAACATTAACAAGTGAATACATTTTAACAAGTCCCTCTGTATCTTTGAGAGCCATAAAGAATGTGGGTTCTCCCTGAATATTGAGAAGCAGTGGGAATGTTGCATCGTAACCGTACTGCTGAACTTTACCTTCTGCTGACAGCTGTGCTGAATATTCAGTAGCACCTGACTGTTTGAAGAATGTTGTTTCTTTTGTTCTCTGGTTTGAAAGAATGAAACCGATGATTGAGTCGTCCGCTGTAACAGATGTCACGCCTGTGTACATATAAACGTCGTCGTCAATTGCAATATAGTTACTGCCATGTGTAGTGATTTTAACATCTTTCTGACCGAGAATTGAGTTGAAGAAACCGTTCTTGTACTGACCGAAATAGTCATACTGCTGAGAGATGAGTTTTGAAGAATAAATTCTGTCAATCCACTGAAGTTTTTCATCACTCTTTGCTGTTTCAATATCAAAATACTGACTTTCACCTGTTGTTGCATCAACAAGAACAACGCCGATTACATCTTCACCGCCGAAAAGTCCGATTGTGAAATCCATACGGGGACATACCCAGAAAGGTCTGCCTGTATCGTCAATTTCAAAAGTTGCCTGTTCATCAAAAAGGTATGTGGGATATTCAAAACGCAGATGTCTCTGAAGAAGTCTTCCGAAATGTTCGTAAGGAGAATATTTAATATTTTCCATTCCGATATCCTTAAGCTTTATAACATCAACCTTCTGTGTTGACATATCAACCACCATATATGCGGGAACACCCTGAGAACGGTTTGTAAACCATTTGATGATATTTGCATATCTGAGGCTTGTTACACGGACAGGCTTACCTTTGTAGTTAATCTGTGTGTAGTTTTCTGCATCTTCGTACTGTGAAACATATTCTGAAAGTTCACCAAGCTGTCTTCCTCCAAGCTTCTTTGCAGACTGTTCGTCAAGCATGGGAACTGAATCAAAGTCCAGTTCTGAGAATTTTTCAGAGAAGACTCCTTCTTCAACCTTGATGATTTCACTGTAGTCCTTTGCTCTGAAGAAAACAGAAGAAACAAGTGAACCTACAACAACGAATGCAACGAGAATACATACGATTGTACCGGGAATAAGAGTGTTTTTCTTGACATAGGGCATATATTCCGGTCTCATCAATGCTTTACTTGTGATAAATGAGAACACGGGATATGACATCGCAACGAGTCCCAGCCAGAAATAGAGTTTGATGTCCTTGAGGTTGAATGCGGGAAGCATAACATAATAGCCTACCGCTGCAACGATTACGGAAAGAATAATATTGATAACTGTTTTCTTTCCTGCTTTTTCGGGAGGAATAACAACTTCATCTTTATTGTAGATGTGTGCAAAACCGCCCGGCATATTGAAATTGCCTGCGTCCATAAGTGAATATCTCCTTACAATATATTTCATTGGTAATTATTGTACAACATTCACAGTAAAAATACAAGTCTTAATTAAAAATTATAAATGAACGTAATGTAAAATTACTTGACAATAACCCCTTTTACTGCTATAATATAAAACTGTCGCACGGTATTTGTGTGACTATCCTTGCTCTGTATATTAAATGAAACAGGGCCATTTTGACCAGAAGGAGGTGCTTGATAATGGCAGCAAACAGCTATGAAACCATGTTGGTTTTCTCAGTTGCAAACGGTGAAGAAAGCGCAAAGGCTCTCTACGAAAAGTTTAAGGCTCTCATTGAAAAGAACGGCACAATCAACTCTGTAGATGAGTGGGGCACACGTAAGCTCGCTTATCTCATTGATGATGAAGCTGAAGGTTTCTATGTAGTTACAAACTTCTCTGCAGAACCCCAGTTCATCGCTGAACTCGACCGTCGTGCAAAAATCACTGATGGCGTACTTCGTATTCTCACAGTGAGAAAATAAGGATAACACGAAAGGAAAGGTATTGAATTATGCTTAACAATGTTGTTCTTATGGGAAGACTTACCGCTGATCCTGAACTTCGTCAGACAAGTACAGGTATTGAGGTAACTTCTTTCTCTATCGCCATCGACAGAGGTTATGTCCGTCAGGGCGAAGAACGTCAGACTGATTTCATCAACTGCGTTGCTTGGCGTCAGACAGCAAAATTCATCACTTCTTATTTCCGTAAGGGTCAGATGATTGCCGTAACAGGTTCAATCCAGACAAGAAGTTATGAAGACAAAACAGGTGCAAAACGTATTGCAACCGACGTTGTTGTCGCAAACGCAAGTTTCTGCGGTTCAAAGAGCGAAACAGGTGCTTCTTCAGCTCCCAGAGATAACGCTCCCTTCTCTGCTCCTGCGGCTTCTTTTTCAACAGCCGTAGCTTCAGACTTTGAGGAACTCCAGGGTGACGATGATCTTCCGTTCTGATTTATTCGGAACACCTAAATTTTTAAGGAGGTAAATCACATGGCTTTTGATAAATCACAGCGTCCTAACAGAAAAGGCCGCAAAAAGGTTTGCGCTTTCTGTGTAGATAAGACTACTGAAATCGATTACAAGGATATTGCTAAACTCGGTAAGTTCACTTCCGACAGAGCAAAAATCCTCCCCAGAAGAGTAACAGGCACTTGTGCAAAACACCAGAGAGAGCTTACAACAGCTATCAAACGTGCTCGTCAGGTTGCTCTTATGCCCTACACAGCAGACTGATTTAATTAAAAACAATTTATGCCTACCGATTTTTCGGTAGGCATTTTTGTTTTATAATCGCGTCGCAGACCCGAAATTCTGCACTTTGCATTCAGCATTCTGCACTAAAAAAATGAGAGGGTACAAAGACCCTCTCATTTTTTATTTCATTTCAAAACCCCAGATATGCTTTGAATTGATTATTTCAGGATTCACTACTGGGAAGATAAGTTTCATCTTACCGTCAGCGTTCTCTGTCTTAATTTCTATATCTTCATTACCGAGAAGAACTGCTTTTTTATCGAGAGAATAATCGTAATCTTCAAGCACGATTTCGCCGAAAGGATATTTTTTAATGAAAACATAATCTGCATCATCTTTTGTTGTGTACCATACGTTTTCCTGAGTGCTGAACTTAAGTTTACGGCTGGCATAAATACCTTTACCATTAATTTTCAGCCAGTCACCAATTTCAAGAAGTCTTTCCTGCATAATAACGGGAATTGTACCGTCTGCTGCAGGACCAACGTTAAGCAGAAAGTTACCGCCCTTGCTTACAAGGTCAACGAGAGTTGTGATAAGTTCTTCACCTGTAAGGTAATCTTCAAGCTGTTCAACTCTGTTGAAGCCGAATGAATGTCCAATACCACGGCATTCTTCAAAGTATCTGTCGCAGTCAGCATCTTCAATTTTTCTGCCTGCTTCAATAAAGCCGTATTCTGTTGTGAAGTTACCACCCTGACGGCCTCTTGTTTCCTTACCCCAACGGTCATTGGGAACGATGAAATCTTTTACTGAGCTTTCGTTGTAAAGCCACTGTAAAAACTCTGTTGAATGCCACACATCACTGGGATGATCCCATTCTCCGTCTGTGAAAAGTGTTGCAGGCTGATATTTTTCAATAAGTTCTTTGAGCATAGGAATAAGATGTTTTACGGCATATTCCTCAGGATTGCGGAGATAAATAGGATTGAACCACTCATATACTGAATGGTAAACACCGAATTTAACATCAGTTTTATCAAGTGCATCTTTCAGCTCCTGACAGAAATCTCTGTGAGGTCCTACATCAACGCTGTTCCAGTTCCATGCATATTCACTCTTGAAGAGGCAGTATCCGTCGTGATGCTTTGAAACTAAGTTTATATATTTTGCACCTGAACGTTCAAAAAGACTTGCCCACTCATCTGCATCAAAAAGCTCTGCTTTGAAATCTTTTACAAAATCTTCGTATTTGAAATTTTCGCCATAAGTCTTTTTATGGAAAGATGTACTGGGTTCCCAGCCTGTAGCAATCTGATGTCCGTACCATTCTGCATAGTCTGTTCTCGAACAGAAAGCAGGAACGGAATAAAGTCCCCAGTGAATAAAAATACCGAATTTTGCATCCTGGAACCACTGCGGAACAGGTCTTGAAGTCAGAGACTCCCAATTTGCTTCGTATTTCATAAATACACCTCTGTTGCTATTTTTACTTATATTAACAGAAAATTACCCTTTTATCAAGTGTTTTTCACAAAACGATTGAATTCTTCTTTATCTGATTTTTTACAATTCTTTCTAACAAACTATACAAATGCCCCTAAGAGGACAAACAAAATTTTTGATAAATGTGTTCAAAAACTATTGAATTTTCCTATCTTTTTTGATATGATAGATTTGTTGAATTATAATTTTGACATTTTAGTTGAAAGGGAGGATAAAATGACAGATAATAATGTACCGCTTTATCTTTTCCATCAGGGCAACAATGCCAAGGCTTACGAATATATGGGATGTCACCGTGAGGGTGACAAATACGTTTTCAGAGTCTGGGCGCCCAATGCTAAAGAAATCTATCTCACAGGCGATTTCAACGACTGGAACGACACAAGTCTTCCTATGTTGAGAGTAAGTGACGGCGGTGTATGGGAAGTTAAAATTGACAATGTCAAGGTTTTCGACAACTACAAATACAGAATCATCTCGAAAGACGACAAGGTCCTGATGAAATCTGACCCATACGGTTTTCACTTTGAAACACGCCCTCAGACCGCAACTAAAGTATATGACATTGAAAACTTTCAGTGGACAGACCAGAAATGGCTGAAAAAGAGAAAGGAAAGCTCCGTATACTCAAGTCCTGTAAACATTTACGAGGTAAACTTAGGTTCCTGGAAACAACACGCTGACGGTAATTTCTTTTCTTACAGAGATTTAGTCAAAGAGCTTATCCCCTATGTCACCGATATGGGCTACACCCACATTGAGCTGATGCCTCTCAACGAGCATCCCTTTGACGGTTCCTGGGGGTATCAGGCAACAGGCTATTTTGCTCCTACATCACGTTACGGTGAGCCGAAAGATTTTATGTTCTTTGTGGATGAGTGCCATAAAGCAGGAATCGGCGTTATTATGGACTGGGTACCTGCCCATTTCCCTAAAGATGCTCACGGACTTTACGAGTTTGACGGAACTGCCTGTTACGAATATGAAGACCCGAGAAAAGGTGAACACTATCAGTGGGGAACAAGAGTTTTTGACTACGGCAGAAACGAGGTTCAATCCTTCCTCATTTCCAGCGCAATGTTCTGGCTTGAAAAATACCACATTGACGGCTTACGCGTAGATGCGGTGGCATCAATGCTCTACCTTGACTACGGCAGAGATGACGGTCAATGGATTGCCAACAAACACGGCGGAAACGAAAACCTGGAGGCTGTAGATCTGCTCAAAAAACTTAATCAGATTATTTTCAGGGATTATTACGATATCCTTATGGTAGCTGAAGAAAGCACAGCCTGGCCTCTTGTTACAAAGCCTACAGACATCGGGGGCTTAGGTTTCAACTTCAAGTGGAATATGGGTTGGATGAACGACTGTCTGAGATATTTTTCACTCAACGGTCTTTCAAGAAAATATAACCACAACTGCCTTACATTCTCTTTCTTCTACGCATTTTCAGAAAACTTTATTCTCCCCATCTCCCACGATGAGGTAGTTCACGGAAAATGCTCACTCATCGGCAAAATGCCCGGTGAATATGATGAGAAGTTTGCAGGAGTACGTTCCTTCATCGGTTATATGATGGCTCACCCCGGCAAAAAGCTTATGTTTATGGGTCAGGAGTTCGGTCAGTTCATTGAATGGAACTACGAACAAGGGCTCGACTGGCTTCTTCTCGGCTATGAGCGTCACACCCAGCTTAAAAACTATTTCAAAAAAATCAACGAGTTCTACAAAAACAATCCCGCTTTCTGGCAGATAGATTACAGCTGGCAAGGTTTCTACTGGATTTCAAGTGACGACGTTGACAACTCAGTTATCGCATTTGTACGTCGCGATGAAAAAGACAGAGAAATCGTCTGCATCTGTAATTTCACACCTGTACAAAGGGAAAACTATAAAATCGGTGTAAGCCGACCAGGCACTTACGAGGTTGTTTTCAACTCCGATGATGAAGAATTCGGCGGAGAAGGAAAAGGATCAAAAGGAAAAATCAAATCTGTAAAGAAACCTCTCCATTCATTTGAAAACTCAATCACACTCGACCTTCCCGGAAACAGTGTGATTTATCTCAAAGCACCAAATAAGAGAAAACAAAAATCTACAAATAAATCTTCTAAGGAGGCATAATTTATGGCCCGTAAAAAAGAGTGTATCGCAATGCTTCTCGCCGGCGGTCAGGGAAGCCGTCTCGGCATACTTACAAAAAACATTGCAAAACCCGCCGTACCTTACGGTGGTAAATATCGTATCATTGACTTCCCCCTTTCAAACTGTGTCAACTCAGGTATTGATACCGTAGGTGTTCTCACACAGTATCAGCCCCTTGAACTCAACGACTACATCGGTAACGGTGAACCCTGGGATCTTGACAGAACTGACGGTGGTGTGCACATCCTTTCTCCCTATCAACAGATAGAGGGCACATCCTGGTACAAGGGCACAGCAAACGCTATTTATCAGAATATCAACTTTATTGACAAATATGACCCCGAATACGTTGTAATCCTTTCAGGTGACCATATCTATAAAATGGACTATAACAAAATGCTCCAATATCACAAAGAAAAGGATGCAGCATGTACAATCGCAATGCTTGAAGTACCGTGGGAAGAAGCATCTCGTTTCGGTCTGATGTTTGTAAATGACGACGGTAAAATCACCGCCTTTGAAGAAAAACCCAAAGTTCCCAAGTCAAACAAAGCATCAATGGGTGTTTATGTTTTCACCTGGTCAAAGCTCCGTGCATACCTCATCGAAGATGAAGGCAAGGAAGGTTCAAGCAACGACTTCGGCAAAGACGTTATCCCTGCAATGCACGAAGCAGGAGAAAATCTCTTCGCTTATCTCTTTGACGGATATTGGAAAGACGTTGGTACAATCGATTCTCTCTGGGAATCAAACCTTGACCTTCTCAATCCCAAGGTTGACCTTGACTTAAACGATGATGACTGGAAAATCTATTCCCGTAACCCCTCTGCACCGCCTCACTACATTTCACCTGATGCACACATCCAGAACTCTCTTATTTCAGAGGGTTGTATGATTGAGGGTACAGTTGACTTCTCAATCCTCTTTGCAAATGTTGACATCGAAAAGGGTGCAGTTGTAAAAGACTCAATCATTATGCCCGGCACAACAGTCAAATCAGGTGCAGTTGTTCAGTATGCTATCGTTGCAGAAAACGCTGTTATTGAAGAAAACGCAACTGTAGGCGAAAGACCTGAGGCTATGGAAAACCTTGATGACTGGGGTGTTGCAGTTGTAGGAAACAACGTAACAATCGGTAAAGGTTGCAAGGCTGAACCAAAATCACAGGTAGCAAACGATATAGGAGGTAATGAATAATGAGAGCCAATAATGTTCTTGGTATAATTTTTTCAAATGCTTACGACTCAGCACTCAGTGAAATCACTTCACTTCGTGCTATGGGCTCTGTCCCCTTCTGTTCACGTTACCGCCTTATTGACTTCCCTCTTTCTTCAATGGTAAACAGCGGAATTTCAAAGGTAGGTATTATTACAAAAGCAAACTATCAGTCACTTATGGACCACCTTGGCACAGGTAAAACCTGGGACCTTTCAAGAAAAAGAGAAGGTATGTTCATCCTTCCTCCTTTCCACGAGGCTCAGACAGGTGTTTATAAAGGAAAAATCAGTGCTCTTGAAGGTATTTCAAAATTCCTTCAGTATTCAAAAGAAGAATATGTTATCCTTTCAGACTGCAATGTGGTATACAACATCAATATGAAAAAGCTGATGAAGTTCCATACAGAAAAAGGTGCTGACATTTCTATCATCTACAAGAACGGAAAAATTCCTCATCTGCCCAATATGATGTGCTTTGACATCAATGATGAAAACCGTATCACAGGTATCACAGTTCCCGATGAACCCGACGGTGAAGGCTGTTATTCAGGCAACATCATCCTTATGAGAAAGGCTCTTCTTGAAAAACTCATCACAGAAGCAAGAAGTCTTAACCTCCGTTCACTTGAAAAAGACATTTTCCTTAAAAATGTAAATAAACTCAAAATCTTCGGACTTGAAGCAGACGGTTTCTTTGAAACAATCGACTCTCTCCAGAGCTATTTCGACATCAGTCGTATGCTCCTTGACCCCCAAAATATGAAGGCACTCTTTGGCAAAGATAACCCTGTCTTCACAAAAACACGTGACGATATGCCCGCAATTTACGGTCTTGAAGCAAACGTTAAAAACTCACTTATCGCAGACGGTTGCGTAATCGACGGTGAAGTTGAAAACTCTATCGTTTTCCGCGGTGCAAGAATTGCAAAAGGTGCAGTTGTTAAAAACTGTATCGTAATGCAGGATTCATACATCAGTGAAGGTGCTCAGATTGAAAACGTTATTGCAGATAAGTTGGTAGTTCTCAGACCAGGCAAACGTCTTGCAGGTGCATCAACTTACCCTGTTTACATCGGAAAGGATATCGTAATCTGATATGGCTAAAAAATTAACCTATGACAATAATAATTTCCTGTTGGATGGTGAGAAAATCACCATCCTTTCAGGTACTATCCACTATTTCAGAGTAGTGGAAGAATATTGGGAAGACCGCTTGAAAAAACTTAAAAACTGCGGCTTCAACTGCGTTGAAACATATTCTCCCTGGAACTACCATGAGAGAAAAGAGGGTGAATTTGATTTCAGCGGTAACCTTAATGTTTCAAAATTTATTCAGACTGCTGCCGATTTGGGACTCAACGTTATTCTCAGACCCGGCCCCTACATCTGTGCCGAATGGGAAATGGGTGGACTCCCCTCCTGGCTTCTGAACTATAAAGGTATGCACCTTCGTTGCAATGACAAGCTTTTTCTTGAAAAAGTTGAACGTTACTACAAGGCTTTCTTTGAACAGATAAGACCTCACCTTGCTTCAAACGGCGGTAACGTTATTGCGGTGCAGATTGAAAACGAATACGGCAGTTACGGTGACGACAAAGAATATTTACAGGCAATTGTGGATATTTACAAGAAATGCGACCTTGACTGTTTCTTCTTCACATCAGACGGACCTTGTGATTCAATGTTTACAGGCGGTACACTTGATGAGTACTTAGCCACTGCGAACTTCGGTTCACGTCCTGACGAAAACTTCAAAAAACTCAAAGAATTCAGACCCAATCAGCCACTTATGTGCTGCGAATTCTGGAACGGTTGGTTTGACCATTGGTATGACATTCACCATGAGCGTGATTCATCTTCAACAGTTTCAGATTTTGAGAGAATGCTTGAAATGGGTGCAAGTGTGAACTTCTATATGTTCCACGGCGGTACAAACTTCGGTTTCTCCAACGGTGCTAACTGTTACGACGGAGAATACGAACCTACCGTTACAAGCTACGACTACGATGCACCTCTCAGCGAAGCAGGTGATATGACCGAGAAATATTTCGCAGTCAAAAAAGCCGTTGAAAAATTCACGGGAGAAAAAATCTCTCTTGACGTTTCTGATACAAAGAAAAAAGCTTACGGCAAATTGACACTCACTCAGTTTGCTCCGTTGTTTGATAACCTTGACAACCTGTCAAAAAAAATAAAAGCCGTTGCACCTAAAACAATGGAAGAAGTAGGTCAGGATTTCGGTTACATTCTCTATTCAACAGATGTCAAAGGTCCTCTTTATGACGACGACAATCTGGAGCTTAAATTTGATGAAATCCGCGACAGAGCTCTCGTTTTCTTTGACGGAAAATATATGGGAAAAATCGAAAGAAGCAGACCCGATAACGATAAATTCCCTGTGAAAATCAAGCCGGGTGAAACTTTGCACATTGATGTTCTTGTTGAAAATATGGGCAGAGTAAACTACGGCGTTGAAATCCAGAGAGAATTCAAAGGTATTATCGGTGAAGCAAGACTTAACCTCCGTGCTCATTTCGGTTGGGATATTTATCCTCTTACTTTTGATGACATCTCACGTCTTGAATATAAAGACGAAATGAAAGTTCCCGGATTCTTCAAAGGCATTCTTGAAACAGACGAGCCTTGCGATACTTTCATCCGCACAGACGGATTCGAGAAAGGTTTTGTAAAAGTCAACGGTTTCAACATCGGCAGATTTTATAATTCTGCAGGACCTCAGAAAACTCTTTACATTCCTGCACCTTTACTTAAAAAAGGTGAAAACATAATTGAAATTTTTGAAAGCGACAAAGTAACAGAGCCTGTTGTCACTTTCACAGATACACCTGAATTATGAGGTAAAAACAATGACAGAATATCCTAAATTTATTGCTGCAGGAAGAGTTCCCTGTTCATACGAGAAACATATTCCTGCACCTTATTTAAGAAAAACATATAACTTCGACAAAAAAGCTGAAAAGGCTGAAATCACAGTAAGCGGTCTCGGTTTCTACAGACTTTTTGTAAACGGAAAAGAAATCACAAAGGGCTATCTTGCACCTTACATCTCAAACTCAGATGATCTGGTTTACTTTGACAAATATGATGTCACTGATTTGCTTTCAGAGGGTGAAAACGTTATCGGTGCAATTCTCGGCAACGGTATGCAGAACTGTTTCGGCGGCGGTGTGTGGGATTTCCATATTGCAAAGTTCCGTTCTGCTCCCAAACTTGCTTTGAGACTCAATTTTGACGGTGAACTTTTCGACACCGATGAAAGCTGGAAATGTGCAGATTCTCCCATTTTCTTTGATGACCTGAGAAGCGGTTGTTTCTACGATGCAAACAAGGAAATCAATGGATGGTGCGACAAAGGTTTTGATGACTCTCAGTGGAAAAATGCAATTTTTGCGGAAAGCCCCAGAGGTGAATGCAGAATCTGTGAAGCAGAACCTATCCGTGTTCAGAATGAACTGAAAGCTGTAAGCATCAAGGAAAATCTTCTGAAATTCCAGAAAAACAGTTGCGACGAAAGACTCAGCGACGCTGAGAAAACCCGTCTTGTAACTTCTGTTGACTACCAGACTCATTTCGGCGACGAAGAGGGCTATCTCTACGATTTCGGCGTTAACACTGCAGGTGTTTTCAGACTCCGTATAAAAGGTGAAAAAGGTCAGAGAGTTATTCTCCAGGCTATTGAATATTTAAATGAAGACGGCACATCACAGTGTGACAATGTAGGCTCATTCTATCCTACAGGATATGCGCAGAGAGATGTTTACATCTGCAAAGGTGAGGGAATTGAAGAATTCATCCCCTCTTTCACTTATCACGGTTGCCAGTACTGCTTTGTCAGCGGTGTTACAAAAGAACAGGCAACTGAAGAGCTTGTAACATTTCTTGAAATGAACACCGACTTTGAAGAGAGAGGTTCATTTGAGTGTTCGGATAAAACCATTAACTTCTTACAGGAAATGGCAATGCGCTCAGTGAAGTCAAACTTCTACTATTTCCCCACAGACTGTCCCCACCGTGAAAAGAACGGTTGGACAGGCGACGCTTCCTATTCGGCAGAATATATGACAATGAATTTTGCCACAGAAAAAAGCTTCGCAGAATGGGAAAGAAACATCTGCAAGGCACTCAACAAACGCGGTGAACTTCCCGGAATTGTTCCCACTGCAGGTTGGGGCTACCATTGGGGTAATGGCCCTGCATGGGACAGAGTTATTGTGTATGTACCCTACTACACATATATTTATCGCGGTGACAAGGAAATAATAAAAGAAAGTGCACACGGCATTTTAAGATATCTTGATTACCTTACAACAAGACGTAACGAAAACGGTCTGTTTGAATGGGGTCTTGGTGACTGGTGTCCCACAGGCAGAGGTGCAGGCGACTACATTTCTCCCCTTGAACTGACTGACAGTATTATGGTTATGTCAATCTGCGAAAAAGCCGCTTATCTTTTCGGTGAAGTGGGTATGACCTTACAGCAGAATTTTGCAAAAGCAATTTACGATGAAACACGTAAGAACTTACGCGAACAGTATATCGACTTCTCTACAATGACTGCAGGCGGTAACTGTCAGACTTCACAGGCAATGTGCATCTTCTATGATGTTTTTGAACAGGCAGAAAAACCTGAAGCTATAAAACGCCTTCTTGAATTCATTGAAGAAAAAGGCGGTCACTACGACTGCGGATATCTTGGCAACAGAGTAATCTTCCATGTTCTGGCTCAGGCAGGTGAAACTGAACTTGCGCTGAATATGATTACACGTCCCGATTATCCCTCTTACGTATATCCTGTTGTGACTTTCGGCTCAACTGCACTCTGGGAAAACTACTTTGACCATCAGCAGAATTCACTGAACCATCACTTCTTCGGTGATATCAGCAACTTCTTCATTAAGAGAATTGCAGGCCTTGAAATCAATCCCTTAAGACGTGATGTAAACGAATACCACGTTCATCCTTATTTCATTGAAAGCCTCGATTTTGCAAAAGCTCACTATGACACCGTTGCAGGACGTGTTGAAGTCAAATGGGAAAGAGACGGAGAAGATATTATTCTTTATATAAATGCTCCCGAAACCTCAAAAGGTAAGATAATTCTTCCTAAAGGTTATGAGTTCATCTCTGATAAGAGATACCTTGACAGAATCCACGTAACACCTGTTAAAATGGATAAATACATAATCAGAAAGGTGGTTAAATAAATATGAAAGTTCTATATGTTGCAAGTGAAGCACTTCCCTATATCGCATCAGGCGGTCTTGCAGACGTTGCAGGTTCACTTCCCAAAGCGCTTAGAAAAAGACTTATCGGCTGCAGAGTTGTACTTCCGATGTATTCTTCTATCAAAGAAGAGCTTAAAGGAAATCTCCGTTTCGTAACAAGCTTTTCAGTGCCTGTTGCCTGGAGAAGACAGTATTGCGGAGTTTTCGAAGCAAACGTTGACGGAGTAATTTATTACCTCCTTGATAATCAGTATTATTTCAAACGTGACGGCGGAATCTACGGTCACTATGACGATGCTGAAAGATATGCTTTCTTCTCTCGTGCTGTTCTTGAAATGCTCCCTCATATCGGTTTGAAACCCGATATCATCCACTGTAACGACTGGCAGTCTGCACTGACTCCCGTTTACTATTCACTTTTCTATGCAAACAAACCCGGTTATGAAAACATCAAAACTATTTTCACAATCCACAACATTGCA
>JAZRQI010000312.1:0-12378 GCA_045649705.1 Acutalibacteraceae bacterium | reverse complement strand
GACTGATGTTTGCACCGGGAACAGCAATCCATGCTTTGAAATCCTTGTTTGATTTCTTGAGACTGTCAAAAGTAACTGTTTTTTCTTCTTCGTCAAGGTTGTTGAGTTTTTCAATAACCTGTTCAGGAGTAGTTTCTGAATTGTCAATAAGTGTTGCAACTTCCTGGTTCTGCTTAGAAATAAGATAAGGCTGAACCACGTAGTCATTTATAAGCCAACCTGCACTTACCAAAAGTGCAATGATTGAAACGATGAAAACTATTTTTCTTATTTTTTCACCTGTTGAATCACTCTTTTTAGGAAGAAAAGAACTCTTTTTCTTTTTGGTTTCTTCTTCAGGGAATTCATCTGTTACTTCGTTGACAGGCTCTTCTGTCACTTCTTCAGCAACGGGGACCGCAGCATCTTCCTCTGTTTCTGACTCTTCGTCTTCGCTGTTTGAATATATGTCTTCAAATTCCTGAGGCTCTTCTTCTTTTTCTTCAGGAGTTTCAAAGTTTACACCGAGAACTTCTGCTTCGTGTTTCAGTGCTTCATCGTCAACACCAGCAATTTTTGCGTCAACTTCTTCATAAAGAGCAGTATAACCTTCCTCTGCCTCTTTGAAGAAATCGTCAATTTCGCTGTCCTCTGTAGGATTATAGAAAACCTTTTCTTCTTCTGCGGGTTCCTGTTTGTTTTCTTCACCACCAAAAGGTTCAAGGTTATATTTTTCTCTGAGGCTGGAGAATATATCTTCAAAGGTTTCTTCTTCGCCCTGAATATCCTTTTCTTTGTCGCTCATCATTCTTCCTCCTTATTTTCATAATCTTTTATAATTTTTCTTCTTACCAGATCAAATGCTCTTGACCCGTTTACATATCTGTTATAATCTCTGTCGTGCCTTGATGTCATAATTTTAATACATTCCGTACCGTTCTTATCACTGACAGCCACAAAACTGAGACCTACAGGTTTATTTGTGGAATCGCTGAGAGGTCCTGCAATCCCTGTTATGCCTACTCCGTAATCAGCACCGCTTAAGCGTCTTACACCCTCAGCCATCTGTCTTGCAACAGGCTCACTGACTGCTCCGTACTCTTTTAAATCATCGTTGCTGACACCGAGAATTTTATTCTTAATCTCATTTGAATATGAAACAATTCCGCAATCAAAAACGGAAGATGCTCCGGAAATATCTGTTATTCTTTTTGCTACAAATCCTCCTGTGCAGGATTCTGCAAGGCTGATTTTGAGTCCGTGTTTTTTGAGTAACTCAACAAGTTTTGTTTCAATGTTGGGTGCATCAACTGCATATACATAATCTTTGAATTTTTCTGTTATTTCTTCTACTACAGGCTTTGCTTTTTCTTCTGCTTCTTCCTGTGTTTTACCCATAGCAGTTACACGCAAGAAACACTCTCCGTCTTTAGCATAAGGTGCTACTGTGGGATTTTCACCATCAAGTAAATCTCCCGCTTCCTCTGCCATTGCAGATTCACCGATGCCTATCATTTTAATGTTGTGAGAAACTATTGTTGCCTCAGAATATTTTTTGAGAAGAGGCACGGCACATTCCTCGAACATAGGTTTCATTTCTCTGGGAGGACCGGGCAAAGCGATAATACATTTTGAATTTTTTTCAATTGCAAAGCCGGGTGCCGTTCCGTTATTATTTTTAAAAACTGTTCCGTCTTCAGGGACATAAGCCTGTCTGACATTGCTTTCCGCCATTGTAAGTCCCTTGCTGACAAAATAGCTTTCGATTTCCTTTTTTATTTCCTCACTCAGAACAAGTTTACTGTTCATTACTTCACAGCATTTATCCCTTGTTATATCGTCAGCGGTAGGTCCTAAACCTCCTGTTGTGATTACAATATCACTTCTCTCAAGTGCCTGAGAAAGCATTTCGGTAAGTCTCGCGTTATTATCTCCCACAACACTCTGTCTGAGAACACTGATGCCCATAGACGCCAGTTCTCTTGAAAGATAAACAGCGTTTGTATTAACAATGTCACCAAGGAGAATTTCAGTTCCAACACAAACAATTTCGCAAATCACAAAAAATCATCCTTAATCTATCAGAATAAATCTTGCACTTTCTGCCGCTTCTTCAATCATCTCAGTGAAATCAATCATGCTCTCTGCTTTTTCAACTTCCTCAACACTTGGTTTTGTTTTCGGGTGTTTAGGAGTAAATACAGTGCAGCAATCTTCATAGGGCAGAATTGATGTATCAAAAGAATCTATATCTCTTGATATTTTAACAATTTCCCCTTTATCCATACCGATACAGGGACGGAAAACAGGCATTGTAACTGCCCTGTCAGTACAGGCAAGTGCTTTCAGAGTCTGACTTGCTACCTGACCGAGACTTTCACCTGTGATAAGTGCCTCGCAATCTTCACGACGGGCAATTTTTTCAGCCGTTTTCATCATTATTCTTCTCATAATAATGGTAAACAATTCTTCAGGGCAATTATCTTTTATTGTTTCCTGAATTTTTGTAAATTCCACAACATAAAGTTTGATTCTTCCGCTGTAAGCCGCAACTTTACGGGTAAGTTCGTGAACTTTTTTCTCAGCAAGTTCACTTGTGTAGGGAGGTGCTGCAAAGTGAATTCCCATAAGTCTGAGGCCTCTTTTTGCCATCATCCAACCTGCAACAGGACTGTCAATACCGCCTGAAATAAGGAGTGCCGCTTTACCTGCTGAGCCTGAGGGCATACCGCCTGCACCTTTGTGCTGGTTGCCGTGAATATAAACCTCTTTATCCCTTACTTCTACCGTAACGATAATGTCGGGGTTATGGACATCTACTGAGAGATTCGGGAATTTTTCAAGAAGATATCCTCCCACTTCCATACAGATTTCCGGGGATTTCAGAGGGAAATTTTTGTCACTTCTTTTTGCATTTACTTTGAAAGTTTTTGCAAACATCAGTTCTTCTGCCAGATATTCCTCAGCAGTAATTTTTATTTTTTCAATATCTTTTTCAGTTGCCGCAGCACGTGAAAGACCTGCAATACCGAAGACTTTTTTAAGCGCTGAAAATGCTGTATCAAAATCTGCATTTTCCTCGTTACTCTCAACCATAATTGTTGACTGTGATGCAGTGAAGGTGAACTTTCCAACGTGTTCAAGACGTCTGCGCATATTTTTTATCATCATATCTTCAAAAGTTCTTCTGTTAAGACCTTTGAGTGCAAGTTCACCGTTTTTAATGAGTATAATTTCTTTCATATTTAAACCTTCCTGAGTTCTTTTAAAGCATTTGAAATGTTTTCATAAACAACATTGAGTTCTTCTTCCGTATTGAATCTTGAAAGACTGACTCTGATTGCACTGTCGATTCTTTTCGGTGACAGTCCCGCTTCTACAAGAGCTGTACTTCTGTGACCTTTTGCACAGGCAGAACCGCCTGAAACATAAATCTCTCTTTCCGAAAGATAATTTATCATAGGCTGAGAGGGTATTCCCGATGCCGAAAAATTCACGATATATGGAAGTGAATCGGGCTTTGAGTTTATTTCAATCCCCTCAAGACTCTCAAGTTTCTTTACGAAGTTATCGCGTAAAATTTTTACGTTTTCAAGATTCTTTTCAATATCTGTCAGTTCCTCTGCAGCTGCAGCAAAACCACAGATAGCAGGCATAGCCTCTGTTCCTGAACGGATACCTTTTTCCTGACCGCCACCGTAAACGGGAGATACTATATTCACGCCTTTTCTGATGTAGAGTGCTCCTGCACCTTTGGGACCGTGGATTTTGTGAGAACTGATGCTCATCAAATCCACACCCAACTTTTCAACCTTCAAAGGAATCTTCCCGAAGGCCTGAACTGCATCGCAATGGATAAGGGCAGGGGATTTCTTCATCATCACTGCCTTTTTTATAAGTCCTACAGGATTTATACTGCCAAGCTCGTTATTTACATACATAACACTGACAAGAATTGTTTTTTCATCAACTTCTCTTATCAGGTCCTGAATGTTGATTTTACCACTCTCATCAACGGGGAGTCTGACAACGTTAAAACCTTTGTTTTCAAGGCACTTCATTGCATTCTCAACACTGGGATGTTCAATAGCTGTTGTGATTATTTTGTTGCCTCTGCGAGAAAGTTTCTCAACTGCGCCGAAAATAGCAATATTGTTGCTTTCTGTACCGCCTGAGGTAAAAAACACTTCGTCTTCACGGGCAGAAATCTTATTTGCAATGATTTTCCTTGCATTGTCAAGTTCATCTTTTGCAAGAACACCGAGATGGTGAATTGATGAGGGATTTGCCCAGCATTCATCAAGGACATATGCAATTTTTTTCTTCGCACTATCGCACAAAGGTGTTGTCGCACTGTTGTCAAGATAAATGCTCAAAGTCGCTCTCTCCCATTTTAAGATATATAGATATATTATATTATAAACTGAGGAAAGTTTCAATATAAACTAAAATAAAAAACCACTGAAATTTTACTTTTCAGTGGTCTCTTTACTGTCATCTTTTTCAAAAAATTTCTTATAGAAAAATGTGCCTACCAAAGACACTACAAGTGTTGATATAAATACTATTGCAGCCAGTTTTATATTCTTTTCTCCCAATGCTGCACCGCACCAGGTTGAAGTTATAATAGAGGGGATTCGTGCAATACCTGTAATTATCAGGAAATGAGATATTTTTATCTTTGTTTTGCCGATAAAATAAGTTATCAGGTCTTTGGGTGTACCGGGAATGAGATAGATAAAAAACAACGTTGTTTTCAGTTTCTTCTCATTCTGCAGGAACTTGATTTTGTCGATTCTTTCCTGAGGCACAAAAAGATTTATAGCTTTCATACCGAATAATTTTGTTATGAGCAAAATTATGAATGAGCCGATTTCCGTACCCAGCATACAGTAGAAAAGTCCTCCCCATATGCCATAAACATATCCCGAACCGATTTCAAGGGGCTCTGCAGGGATAAACTTTACAACTGTCTGCAACGCTCTTATGCTTACAAACACAACTTCGTCCCATTTGCCGAACTGATTGAGCCATTCAAGAAGATTTGTGTTGTCAGAAAACATAACATAAACCTTTTTGCCTATGGTCAGATACAGAGTCAGAACAACTGCACCCAACAGAAGAAGACCGACAATTACACCTATTCTCTTTGCTTTTGTTGTTTTCAGAAATTTCATTCTTTCAAATCCTTATCAGCAAGTGACTTATAGTAAAGATAGAACTCTGCCAGCCTGCCTTTATATTCAGGTTTCCACGGCTTTTGTGAACCGTTATAATGTATAATCGAAGTATTTTCCCTGACCCACTCAAGGTCAGTTTTCTTTTCTCTTTTGAACACTTTCTCATCAAGATTAAAAATTCTCGTATCAAAATATGTGGTTTTTCCGCCGAACATACCATTGATAACATCCTGGTCAGAAAGCCAGAGTTTTTTCAGGTTCTTTTCTATGTAATCGAAAATATCCTGAGTTGTGTATGATTTTCTCATTTCTTCGAGGTTGAACACAAGTACACCTGCATTTACATAATGAGAGTCTTCGGGCATATCGAGACGTTTTTTGTTATACCACTCAACACATCCCACAGTGTGTCCTGCACCTGCTACGATGTTACCTTTAAAATCAACATTGTAAAGGTCTTTCATACTTTTGTTGACTACAATATCAGGGTCCATATAGAGGATTCTGTCAACATTTTCAGGGATAATATCGAGCACAAGAAGCCTGTAATAAGTTTCTTTTGAAATTCTTTTGAGAACGGGAGCGTGTTCCATCAACGAGGGGTCAACCTGAATCGGATGGACAACGGTTCTCGATTTGTCTATCACCTTATCAATAATCTGAAAATCTTCATCTGTAAGTGATGAATGAGCAACGTAAAGATTAATTTCTGTTTCCGGCTCATTTATCATAATAGATTTCAGCATTACGCTTAAAGGCCCTATGTATCCTGAGTTTAATGTAACAAGAATATTCATCGCAGACTTTCTTTCTGAAAAGATTTATACATACACAAACATAATACATTTTTTTCTTTCCAAAGTCAAGAAAAACAAAAAGATGTAACCTTTTCTTAACAAAAAAACTCCACCGATAACCGGTGGAGTTGAAAATTTGTAAATGTTTAGTTGCCGAAAAGCATCATCATAAATCCTGCTGCAACAGCTGAACCGATAACACCTGCAACGTTGGGACCCATTGCGTGCATGAGAAGGAAGTTTGTGGGGTTGTATTTTCTGCCCACATCCTGTGAAACACGTGCTGCCATGGGAACTGCGGAAACACCTGCTGAGCCGATAAGGGGATTGATTTTGCCCTTTGTGATAAGGCAGAGGAGTTTTCCGAGGAGAAGTCCGCCAACTGTTGAGAAACAGAAAGCCATAAGACCAAGTGCAATAATCTTGATTGTATCTAACGTCAGGAATGTTTCACCGTTTGCTGTAGCACCAACTGTAACACCCAAAAGGATTGTAACAATGTTTGTAAGTGCATTCTGTGCAGTATCATTAAGTCTTTCAACAACACCACATTCACGGAAGATATTACCGAGCATAAGCATACCGATAAGGGGAGCTGTTGAGGGAATGAGAAGTGCGCAGAGAACAGTAACAACAACAGGGAAAATGATTTTTTCCACTTTGCTTACTTTTCTGCCCTGTTCCATTTTGATTTCTCTCTCTTTTTTAGTTGTGAGAGCTTTCATTATAGGCGGCTGAATAATGGGAATAAGAGCCATATAAGAGTAAGCCGCAACAGAAATAGGAGCCAAGAGGTGCGGAGCAAGTTTTGATGCTGTGAAGATCGCTGTAGGACCGTCTGCACCACCGATAATACCAATTGATGCTGCTTCTTCGGGTGAGAAACCAAGTGCAATCGCAATACCGAAAGCAACATAAATACCAAGCTGTGCCGCTGCACCGAGAAGAAGACTTATGGGTCTTGCAAGGAGAGGACCAAAGTCTGTCATTGCACCAACACCCATAAAGATAAGGCAGGGGAAAATACCACTCTTAACGCCTGCATAAATAAGTCTGAGAACACCTGAATCGTACCAGTGTGCGCCCTCAACAATTTCCACTTCACCTACTGACATAAGTCCGAGGGGGTCGTCCATAAGACCGGCAAGAGGAAGGTTTGCAAGCATCATACCAAATGCAATGGGAAGAAGAAGCATAGGCTCATACTTCTTCTTGATTGCAAGGTACATAAGAACAAAGGACACAAAGAGCATAATACCCTGCTGAATAGTAAGAGCAGCAAAGCCTGAAGATGCCCAGATCCCTTTTATAATTTCAATAATATCCATGAGAAATCCTCCGGATTAGCCGATTACTGCAAGAACATCGTCTGTGTTAACAGTTGATGTTTTCTGAACAAGAATCTGCTTAACAGTACCATCACAGGGAGCAACGATGTCGTTTTCCATTTTCATAGCTTCAAGAACAATAACAACATCACCTGCTTTAACTGCGTCGCCTACGTTAACTTTAACGCCGAGAACAGTACCGGGCATGGGAGCAAGAACTTTTTCGCCGTCACCTGCTACGGGTGCTGCTGCAGGAGCAGGAGCCGCTGCAGGAGCTGCTGCGGGTGCGGGAGCTGCAACAGGAGCAGGTGCTGCTGCCTGTACAGGAGCGTCTGTTACGCTGAGAACTGTTGCTTCTGTTTCTGCAACTTCAACTTCATAATTTTTTCCGTTTAATGTAACTACATATTTCATTTCAATTACCTCATCAATCTCTTAGTCAATTTTCTTAATTGATTTGAATGCAAGTCTTTCAAGGGGAATGCCACTTTCATCGCTGACAATCGCCATGATGATTGCTGCTGATTTTTCGTCAACATCAATAAGTTCGGGGTCTTTTTTTACTGCTACTGCAGGTGCTGCCTGTACGGGAGCTGAAACTACTGCAGGTGCTGAAGTCTGAGCATTTGCTTCTGCCTTCATTTTTTTCTTTGTTGCCTTTGTAAGACCATTGATTGCTTTTGATACGCCTGTGATACAGAACGCAATAAGTGCAAGTTCAACAATAACTACGATTATTCCGACTACACACACCATAAGCACATCTGATGTTTCCAAAGCCTTACCTGTTAATAAACCGAGTGTCTGACCAATCATCAATCAACCCTCCTGATTGAATATTTGACAGTGTTTTCTTCTTTCTGCTGACGTTTGTCGAAGAAAGCCTCTGCCTGTGCGGGGAAAGCAATGTAAGAAAGTACATCTTCATCGCTTCTTGCTTTATCACCAATCTCAGCCTTTGCTTTTTCAAAACCAGGCTCAAGAGTATCTGCAAATCTGCCCTTGAGAGGTGTTTCGTCGCCGAGAATAAGTTTCTGTACGTTTTTGTTGATTTTACCGGGTGCTTTACCGTATTCACCTTTAACGTAGTTCTTGATTTCTTTTGAAACGTTCTTGTATCTTTCTCCTGCAAGTACGTTTGCAGTTGCCTGAACACCAACCATCTGGCTCATAGGAGTAACAAGAGGAGGATAACCGAGATCTTCTCTTACTCTGGGAGTTTCAGCAAGAACTTCTTCAAGTTTGTCAAGTTTATTCTGTGCAGTAAGCTGTGCTACAAGGTTTGAAAGCATACCGCCGGGAATCTGATAATTAAGTGCATCTGTTGACGTTGCAAGAACAACGGGATTGAGAAGACCTGATTTAAGTGTTTCTTCTCTGTAAGGTTTGAAGAAATCGTTAATCTTCTTAAGCACGTCCATATCAAGACCAACTTCATAGCCCTGCTGTTTAAGAGCATAAGCCATTGTTTCTGTTGCAGGCTGTGCTGTACCGCCTGAGAAGCATGAAATTGCAGTATCAATAACGTCTGCACCTGCTTCAACAACTTTCTGAAGTGTAAGAGGTCCGAGACCTGTTGTGCTGTGTGTATGAACGATAACGGGAACTTTTACGTTCTCTTTGAGAGCCTTTACAAGTTCATAACCGTCCTGGGGACCCATAATACCTGCCATATCTTTAACGCAGATTGTCTGAACACCCATTTTTTCCATTTTCTTAGCAAGTTTCACATAAGATTCAAGGTCATGAATAGGGCTGAGTGTGTAACAGATTGTACCTGAAGCGATTGCGCCGTTTTTCAGTGTTTCATCTACTGCTACTTCGATATTTCTGATATCATTAAGAGCATCGAAAATTCTGATGATATCAATACCGTTTTCTACGCTCTTCTTTACAAACATTCTCACAACGTCATCGGGATAGTGTTTGTAACCGAGAAGATTCTGTCCTCTGAGAAGCATCTGAAGCTTTGTGTTGGGACAAGCTGCTTTGATTTTTCTGAGTCTTTCCCAGGGATCTTCATTAAGGTATCTCAGACATGAGTCGAATGTTGCGCCGCCCCAGCACTCAAGAGAATAGTAGCCCGCTTTATCGAGTTCGGGAAGGATATTCTCAAACTCTTTAAAAGGCATTCTTGTTGCGATGAGGGACTGGTTTGCGTCTCTTAAAATTGTTTCTGTAAACTGTACTTTCATCATATCAAATCCTCCTTGGATTATGCAAAATCATCATATGGCTTTTTTTGCAAAAAACCTTCTTCCCCATTTTACATTGATTATATGATATTCTAAAAATTACCAAAAATCAATAGTTATTTATATTTTCTCCCAAATATCCTAAAAAATGAATTTAACAACCTCTTTTTTGTTTATTTTTTAACGATGTCTTGACGAGGAACATATCTTTCTGTAATATTGTAATATACACGGAAAGGAGACACGGTTATGGACTTCAGAACTTTCTTGAACAACGCCGCAAATGTTGTACCGTCAAAAAGACAGTTGGAATGGTTTGATACGGAATTTTACGGTTTTATACATTTCGGTGTAAACACTTTTACAGATAAAGAATGGGGCGACGGCACAGAAGACCCTGCAATTTTCAATCCCGAAAAATTCGATGCTGAAAAAATTGTTGAGATTTTCAAAAAAGCGGGTATGCGCGGTCTTGTAATTACCGCCAAGCATCACGACGGCTTCTGTCTGTGGCCCAGCAAATATACTGAGCACTCAATAAAGAACTCTCCCTATAAAAACGGGCAGGGCGATATTGTAAAAGAACTTGCCGATGCCTGTCACAAAAATAATTTCAAATTCGGATTTTATCTTTCCCCCTGGGACAGAAACTCAAAATATTACGGAACAGACGAATACAACACATACTACAAAAAACAGTTGACAGAACTTCTGACAAATTACGGAAAAGTTTTTCACGTATGGTTTGACGGAGCTTGCGGAGAAGGACCCAACGGCAAAAAACAGGAATACGATTTCCCCGGTTATATCGAACTCATAAGAAAATATCAGCCTGATGCTACAATTTTCAATGACCACGGACCTGACGTACGCTGGTGCGGTAACGAATCCGGCTCATCCCGTCACAGTGAATGGGCTGTTGTGCCTCACGAACTTGTTTACTTTGCAGAAAAACAGACAGAAGGCTCACCTATTGACAGTGAGTTGAAATACATCTACAACACTGACAAAGAATTAGGTTCTATGCAGAATATTATTCATTCACAGGGACTCTCTTTCTGCGGAAGTGAAGTTGATATGTCTATCCGTCCCGGTTGGTTCTACCACGAAAACGAAGAACCCCACTCTCTTGAAAGATTGTGGAAAACCTACCTGAATACAGTTGGTGCAAACTGTTGTTTCCATCTCAATGTTCCTCCTACAAAAGAGGGTCTCATCGATGAGAGAGATGAACAACGTCTTTATGAACTTGGTGAAAAAATCAGAAAATCTTTCTGCAACAATCTTGCAGAAGATTCAGCTTTTGAAGAAGTTGCAGAAGACAAAAGCGAGCACCACACAAGTTTTGATTTGAAATTCACCAAAGAAACTGAGTTTAACTGTATCGTGCTTGAAGAAGATATTGCAAAAGGTCAGAGAGTTGAAAATTTTGCAATCTACACTCAGAACGATTTCGGCAACTGGTCTCTCCAATTTTTTGAGGGAACATGTATCGGTCATAAAAAAATCTGTGTTTTTGACACAGAAAAAAGTTCCCATATCCGCATTGTAATTATTTCCTCAAGAGGGGAAGTTTATCTTAAAAAACCGACGGTGTATAAATTTGATGAAGAATAACTCAAAAATCCTGCTTTGTGCATTAAATTCAAAATTTATCCATTCCTGTCTTGCTGTTCACTCTCTGAAAAAGTTTGCAGTATGGGGAGGATATGATAAAGAAAAAATTTCAATAAAAGAGTTCACAATTAATGATACTCTTGATTTTATTCTTAACGGGATTTTCTCTGAAAACCCCGATGTGATTGCTTTTTCTGTTTATATCTGGAATGTGGATTTTGTATCAAAACTTTGCAGAATCTTAAAGACGATTTCTCCTGACATTCAGATAATTCTCGGTGGTCCTGAAGTTTCCTACACAGAAAAGCATCCTTTGTTTGATAAAAATGACTTCGATTTTATTTTAAAAGGTGAGGGTGAAAAAAGTTTCTTCAACTTAATCACAACAGGAAAAGTTACAGATGAAAAAATTATGGATTTAAATGAACTTCCTTTTCCTTATGATGAAGAAAACATCTCACTTTTTGAAAACAGAATTGTCTATTACGAAACTTCAAGAGGTTGTCCTTTCTCTTGCGCATACTGCCTCTCGTCAGCAGAAAAAGGTGTGCGCTTTTTAAGTCTTGACCGTGTGAAAAACGAACTTGACTTTTTCGCAAGTCACAACGTCCGTCAGATAAAGTTTGTTGACAGAACTTTCAATGCTGATAAGAAAAGAGCATACGAAATATGGAAGTATATCATTGAAAACTTTGCGTACAAAAATATGAATTTCCATTTTGAAATTGCTGCAGATTTACTCGATGAAAAAATCCTGAATCTTTTGGAAACAACTCCCGCAGGTCTCATTCAATTAGAAATCGGTATTCAGTCCACTAATGATGAAACACTTACTCTGAGTTGCAGAAAAACCGATACTGAAAAAGTTTTATCCAACACTCAGAAGCTTGCAAGTTTCAATAACATAAACATTCACACAGATTTAATTGCGGGTCTTCCCGGAGAAAGTCTTGAAGATTTCAAAAAATCATTCAATGATGTTTATAAACTTAATTCTCATCAACTTCAATTGGGTTTCCTGAAACTTCTTCACGGAACAGAAATGGAAAACATTTCGAAAATTTATGATTTCTGTTTTTCTCAGTATCCTCCCTATGAGATTCTGAAAAATAAAAATTTATCTCATAAAGATATTCTGTTTCTTAAAAAATTTGAAGATGTTTTTGAAAGAATTTATAACTCACAGCGTTTCATCCTCAGTATAAAGGAACTTAAAAAACATTTTGAAAATCCTTTTGAAATATTTGCGAAAATCTCAGAATTTTTCGAAGAAAAAAACTTA
>JAZRQI010000311.1:0-2397 GCA_045649705.1 Acutalibacteraceae bacterium | reverse complement strand
AGGTTGAGCCTACAAGACAAGCTGCGCACAGAAGAAGTACTGCCGCCTGGAAGCCGAAGGTCAACACACCGTTTGCAATAACACCATTAGGTGACTGATTGAGTTTTGATTGTAATTTATCTCCGATGTTTTTGAGAAGAGGTGTAACCGCAATTACACATACTGCAAGGAGGAATACGTTATTTGTAAGTGTTGTTGTGTCTGTGGGCATATACAGAGCCTTATCTGTTACACCGAACATTGCACCTAACATATCTTTTATTGATTTCATATCTTCAAAATAGAAGAATACCCAACCAATTATCACGATAAAGATTGAATAAATGTGTCTGAAAATTTTCGGTAATTTTTCAAGCCATTTACCCCATACATATTTTTCAAGAGCAAGCATTACGAAATAGTAAAGACCCCATATAACAAAGTTCCAGCTTGCACCGTGCCAGAAGCCTGTGAGAAGCCACACAACGAACATATTTCTCAACTGGAAACGCCTGTTACCACCAAGAGGGATATACACGTAATCACTGAAAAAACTGCTCAGAGACATATGCCATCTTCTGCAGAAATCTGTAATCGAAAGAGAAATATAGGGGTAGTTAAAGTTTTCACGGAATGTGAATCCGTGCATTTTGCCGATACCGATTGCCATATCGGAATAGCCTGAGAAGTCAAAATAAATCTGGAAGAAATATGCCACAATGCCTGTCCACGCACCGAGAACACTTAAAGTCTGCAAATCTCCCGAAAGGTAATTTTCTGCAAGTTCACCTACAAAATTGGCAAGAACTGCCTTCTTTGTAAGACCTATGAGAAACTTAGTGATACCGTCTGAAAAATCAGTAAAATTGACTTTTCTTGTTGCGATTTCACTTGCAACGTCAACATATCTGACAATAGGCCCTGCAATAAGCTGAGGGAACATACTTACATAGAGAAGAAGATTGAAATAGTTCTTCTGATAATCAACATCTCCCCTGTAAACGTCAATAACATAGCTCAGAGCCTGGAAAGTATAGAAAGATATACCGATAGGCAGAACGAGATTTGTCTGCGGAATACTGAAAGGCAGAAGAAGATTCAGGTTTGACGTAAAGAAATTAAGATATTTGAACACGACAAGAAAGCCGAGAGTCACCACCACCGACAAAACAAGGGCAAGTTTTTTTACTCCTTTTCCCTTTGCTTTGCCGATTACGACACCGGCTAAGAAATCTATTAACGTTGTTATCAGCATTACTACTATCCACTTCGGCTCTCCCCATGCATAAAACACAAGAGATGCAAGAAGCAGAATTGCATTTTTCCCTTTAAGAAACGGACAGAGATGATATAAAATCAGAACTGCCGGGAAAAATATGCAAAGAAAGACAAGACTTGAAAATACCATATTTTTCTCTTTTCATCAATAAAATTTCACACCTATAATATCATATCACTAAAAAGAAAAAAATCAAGGGTATTTGCAAAAATCTTAGGACACTTTCTCCATTTCTCTCTTTATTTTTTCAATAATTCTTTTTTCTAATCTCGAAATATAACTCTGAGAAATACCGAGAATATCTGCAACCTCTTTCTGTGTGTGTTCCTTTGTGTCACCTATGCCGAAGCGCATCTTCATAATTGTCCTTTCACGTTCACCCAGAGAGTCAATAAGTGACAGAAGAAGCTTACGTTCATCTTCCTTTTCAATAGGCTGACCCACCGTATCGGCTTCACTTCCCAGAACATCCGACAAAAGCAGTTCGTTTCCGTCCCAATCCACATTGAGAGGCTCATCAATTGACACCTCGGTTTTGAGGACATTGGTTTTTCTGAGGAACATCAGAATCTCGTTTTCAATGCACCTTGAAGCATAGGTGGCAAGCTTGATATTCCTTGACGGGCAGAAAGTATTTACCGCCTTGATAAGACCTATTGTGCCTATTGAAATCAGGTCTTCCGTAGGTACTCCCGAATTTTCAAACTTTTTAGCAATATACACCACAAGTCGCAGATTATGAACTATAAGCGGTTCCCTTGCGCTGTCGTCACCACCCTCGATTCTGTCCATTATATCCTTTTCTTCCTCTTTTGTCAGCGGAGGAGGCAGAGTTTCAGGTCCGTTGATATAGTGGATTTCCTGCGACATAAATTTGTATTCAAGTTTTTCTATAATCAAATAAAGTTTTTGTTTGAGGAGAAAAAATATTCTCAGCATATCTTACCATTCCTTTCAGAATAAATTGGGATTGAGGAGCATATCAAAACTTTCGTTTATATACTTTTTACGGCTTATCACTGACACGAAAACCTTGTCTGTTTCCACAGAATCGGAAACAATCAGTTTATCAGGTCTGAACGAGGGTAAAACGCCCTTTTCAGCAACGGTAGAGTAAGAAACAAGCCTTATTCTTTTCT
>JAZRQI010000310.1:0-14665 GCA_045649705.1 Acutalibacteraceae bacterium | reverse complement strand
TTTTCCTGTGATTTCTTGATGATGTTTGCACGACGTTCTGTAAGTTCGTGATACATAATTGTCTTAGTTTTGTCATCAAGTTTGTACATGAACATAGGAATGTAAGCGAAGATACCGAGAACAATCGGGATGACTGAATACATAGCGAAGATAGCCTGTTTTGTCTTCATTGACTGAACTGTGCCTACACCTGCTTCGTAACCGATGAATGAAACAACTGCAGTTGAAATAGCATTCTGAACCTGGTTAACAATCTTGGTTGCAAGACCTGAAATGAAGCTTGTCATAGCCTCAGTTCTCTTACCTGTCTTCCATTCACCGTAGTCGATGATTTCCTGCTGCATAAGCTGAGGAATAACCTTACCGATTGAGTAAACGGCTGAAATACACATTTCACGGAACATAAGTGCGGGAATCATAACCCAGAGATTATCAAGGTTGTTGAAACCTACAAGGAATGCAACAATCCAACCGATTTCAGGCACTAAACGTGACATAACCCAAAGGGTTTTTGTTGAGAACTTCTTACGGAGTTTGGGAAGATACATGTATGAAACGTATGTAAGGGGTGATGCAGGAACACCGCAGATAACCTGAAGTGATGCTGAACCCATAACGTCGAGCCAGAACATATTTGAGAAAGGTCCGCCAACGTTACCGAATGCTGAAAGAATATCGGAAAGAGTAAGAAGAACCTGAAGTCTGTTTCCGAAGAAGTTACGAAGACCGTCAATAAGCTTCGGCTTTTCTTCAACCTGAACGATACGTTCCTTGATGACACAAATTCGTACGAACATACCCATAAGTGAAACAAGAACGGTACCGGCACCCATGAAGATGTAAACGTTTTCAACTGAAATGCCGATTGCACCTGCTGCTGCAAGGTCAAGAAGAAGAACCATTGCGTAGCCGGGAACTTTTTCAAAGTCACCGATGTTGTCAAGTGCAATAAGTGCAGCCTTGTCGTCGATACTCGGTGTGTAAGTCGAGTTAAGACCGTTAACCGCACATGTATAAAGAGTACCTATGGTTTCTTTCAGTATTGAAATTACACAATAAATTACAATTTTCTGCCATGAGAGAGGACCCCAGTTCTGGTCGCCGATGAACAAAGGTGTTACCCAGAGGGCAATACAAGCAACGGCATATGGTCCGATAGTTGCGAAAGCCCACGGTTTGAATTTACCGAAACGTGTTCTTGTTCTGTCAACTATGTAAGCGAAAATTGAGTCGTTGATAAGGTCCCATGCAAGAGTTGCAACTGCAAATGCAGCGATGATTCTTGAGTCAAGACCAAAAACGTTGAGCATAAAGTAAGACAGATAACCTTCAAGGTTGAATTTGTTTACTTCACCTGTGACAAACAATGTGATGAGTTCCTTGGCACCTACATATCTTTTGCCGAAAACACTGCCGGAGGCAGCCTGAGGTACTTCTTCAGCACCTGTTTGTACTGTTTTTACTTCTGTGTCCTGAGACATTTCTGACACCATCTCCTTTCGGTGCACACTTATATATGCTACTACTAATTATGCACTATTTGAAGAATTTTTGCAATAGTTTTGAGCAAAATTCTTTATAAAAAGCGAAATAAAATACAAAAACTTCCGTAAATCACACAGAAGTTTTTGAAAATTCAGTTGTTATGTACTTATTCAGTCACTTTTACAGCATCTTTAAAAACTTTTTCCTGTGATTTCTTGATGATGTTGTTACGTCTTTCTGTAAGCTCATGATACATGATAGTCTTTGTCTTATCATCCAGGTCATAGAATAACATGGGGATATAAGAGAAGATACCAAGTACGATGGGAATAATTGTATACATAGCGAAGATCGCCTGTTTTGTTTTCATTGTCTGAACAGTACCAACACCTGCTTCGTAACCGATGAAAGAGATAACTGCAGATGAAACAGCATTCTGAACCTGAGTAACAAGTTTTGTTGCAAGGCTTGAAATGAAGCTTGTCATAGCCTCAGTACGTTTACCTGTTTTCCATTCACCGTAGTCGATGATCTCCTGCTGCATAAGCTGAGGAATAATTTTACCGAGTGAGTAAACCGATGAGATACATATTTCACTGAACATAAGTGCAGGAACCATAATCCAGAGATTATCAATGTTATTGATGCCTACAAGGAAGGCAATAACCTTACCGAGCTGGGGAACAGCTTTTGATGCAACCCAGAGAGTTTTTGTTGAGTATCTCTTAGTGAGTTTGGGGAAATATATGTAAGAAATGTATGTAAGAGGTGCTGCAGGTACACCGCAGACAACCTCAAGTGATGCAGAACCCATAACGTCAAGCCAGAACAAGTTTGAGAAAGGACCGCCAACACTACCGAATGCTGAAAGAAAATTGGAAAGTGAAAGACAAACCTGAAGCTTGTTACCGAAGAAGTTACGAAGACCATCGGTCAGTTTCGGTTTTTCTTCAACCTGAACAATACGTTCTTTAATGACGAATATATGCACTAACATACCAAGAGCTGAAACAATAGATGTACCTGCACCCATGAAGATGTAAACATTTTCAACTGAGATGCCGATAACACCGGCTGCAGCAAGGTCAAGAAGAAGAACCATCACATAAACGGGAACTGTTTCAAAGCCACCGATGTTATCAATGGCAATGAGAGCAGCCTTGTCGTCGATACTAGGTGTAAAAGTTGAGTCAAGACCATTGACAGCGCAGGTATAGAGAGTACCTACGGTTTCTTTAAGAATTGAAATTACGCAATAGATAGCAATTTTCTGCCATGAAAGTGGGCCCCAGTTCTGGCCACCGATAAACAAAGGCGTTACCCACAAAGCGATGCAGGCAACTGCGTATGGTCCGATTGTCGCAAAAGCCCAGGGTTTGAACTTACCGAAACGTGTTCTTGTTCTGTCAACTATGTAAGCAAAAATCATGTCGTTGACAAGGTCCCATGCAAGATTAGCAACTGCGAAAGCAGCGATGATTCTTGAGTCGAGACCGAAAACATTGAGCATAAAGTAAGAAAGATAACCTTCAATGTTGAATTTGTTTATTTCAGATGTAACAAACAAAGTGACAAGCTCTTTTGCGCCTACGTATCTTTTGCCGTAAACGCTTTCAGCTGCTACTATCGGTATTTCTTCACTGCCTGCTTGTGTTGTTTTTGATTCAGTGTCCTGAGACATTTCTGATGCCATCTCCTTTCGGCGCATACTTTATATGTCACTGTTAATTATGCACTATTTTGAGGGGATTTGCAATGGCTTTTTTAACTAAATTTTATAATTTTTTTGTATATTTTGCACTTTTGTAACTATTTTTCGATTCCGTTACAGAAAATCGGAACTGTTCCTGCTTCCACACAATAGACTCCTGATACGTTATCTGCAAGACCGAGGAAACTGTCTTCACTGAAAACGGGGAGGAAAACAGACATATCTGTCAGGTGCTGTTCAGCCTCTGCACAGTTGGAAAGAATAGTATCCTGAGAAAGTTTCTCATCTGTGATGCCCATAAGGGAGTCGTATTTTTTTGACTTAAAGTCGAAAATGTTACCGGGTGAAGATGAGGTGAACATTCCGAGGAAACTTACAACGCTCTGACTTCCTGCAGTGATTTTCGTGAAAGCGATGTCGAATTCTTTATTCTGAACGCGTCTTTCAAGTGCGATTTCATCAAGAGGTTCGATAACAAAGTTCAGGTGAACACCGAGAACACTCTGCCAGTTCTGAACTGCAATTTTAACGGTGCTTTCAAAACTTTCGTGACAGATGATGTTGAGTGTTGCACTTTTTATGTCAAGGTCTTCAAAGGCAAGGCTAAGATATTTTTTTGCCTGAGCAGCGTCAGTTGCAGGTAAAGTTACTTTTCCCGCACGGCTACGGTAAGATGTGTTGCCCGTCATACAGATTTCAGGCACAAGACCGTCGGAGTAACCCTTACAGTAAGATGGCAGGGGAAGTTTTGTCACATCAAGTGATGCTGTCAGGGCAGAGCGCATATTGTAGTCGCTTACAATTTCGTCTGCACAGTTGAAGCAGAATCCCCAGGTAGAGTTGCTGTATCCGATGTAAGTGATATCGTTATCATTTATCGTCTCTTTCTGCCTTACGGACAGGGGACAGGCCGAATAAACACCGTCAATGAGTTTACTTACCCTTGTGGAAAGGTCGCCGTTGATGTAGAGAAAAAGAGCTGATGGTTTAACGGTAGTTTCCCCTGAATAGTTTTCGTTTCTGTAAAGAGTCAGGTGTGAGCCTGTACTCCAGGAGTAGAGATAGAAAGGTCCGTTGTAAATGACTTTTTCAGGGTCAAGACCATATCTTCCTTTTGTTGCAATGAAAAATTCCTCACGGCAGGGCATTGCGGCTGACTGTGTAAGCGCATTGAGGAAATCCTCATCAGGTTCTGAAAGTTCAATCTGCAGAGTGGTGTTGTTTATGGCTCTGACACCAAGTTCATCAGGCGTTTTCTCTCCTGTGAAAACCTCATAGGAATTCCTGATTGCGTAAAGTCGGGAGTCGGTAACTGCACCCATAGCAGGGTCAAAAGCACGTTTCAGTCCATAAACAAAGTCTTCTGCAATAACGTTGTAGTTGAAGTTTTTCGCACTTTCTTCGTCAAGCAAATCTTTTGCATACTGGCTCATATACCACTTTGAGTTTTCTCTGAGGTGGAAAGTGTAAACAAGACCGTCAGGGCTTATTTCCCAGTTTTTCGCAACACCGGGAATAATTTTTCCGTTTTCATCGTTTCGCACAAGTCCCTCAAAGCAGTTGAAAACAACAATTTTTGAAGCATTGTCGGAAGCAATCTGAGGGTCAAAACTTACAGGGTCTGCATAGATGGGATAATAAAAGTCTTCATCAGAGCCGTCGGAACAGGCTGTGAAAAGACACAGAAATGTGACAAGCACCATAAAAAGTGCCACGGATTTTCTAAGCATATATTTTATCTCCGTAAAGTTTATATTTTCAGTTATTATAACAAATATTTTCCTTACTTTCCACTGTTTTGTAAAATCTTTTGTGAATTTTTCAAAATAACTATACATTTTTGATTTTTTGTGATATATTATATTGTATTTATATTTTAAAATGGAATTGTTGTTTCCATTTTTTTGCGGAGGTAAAAATGCAGGAATATATTGTGCCGGTTTTACTTGCGGTGAATGTTCTGGTTTCACTGGGTTTGCTCAGCTTTATTCTTTTGCAGAAAAAGAAAAGTGACAGCGACAAGGCTGAAATCGAAAATCTTAAAGAAAAACTTTCGTCACTTTCTTTTGATAGTAAAAATGTGGCTGACCAGTTGCAGCGTAACCGTCAGGATATGGCAACAAGCCAGAAATTTATGAGAGAAGAAATGTCAGCCTCAATGCAGAAGATGGCAGATGAGCTTCTCAATATGCGAAAAGATACTTATGACTATCATCTTAAGATGAACGAGATGATTTCCCAGTCATTAGGGCTTATGAGAAAGGAAAACTCAGAGCAGACTGTGAAACAGAACGAAGTAATACGCAAATCTATTGAGGATATGCAGAAATCAAACGAGCAGAAGCTTGAAAAGATGCGTGAAACAGTTGACGAAAAACTGACAAAAACTCTTGCAGTAAGACTTGACAGTTCTTTCAAGACAGTTTCTGAACAGCTTGAGAATGTTTACAAATCTCTGGGTGAGATGAAAAATCTTTCAGCAGGTGTTACAGACCTGAACAGAGTTCTTACCAATGTAAAGGCAAGAGGCACATGGGCAGAGGTTCAGCTTGAACGAATCCTTGAAGAGACAATTCCCGGAATGTATGACAGAAACGTGTCAACAAAAGCAAATTCTGAAAAGGTTGAATTTGCAGTCAGAATCCCCTCATCAGATTCAAAGGACGAGCCTATATGGCTTCCCATAGATTCAAAGTTCCCTGTTGAGAGTTATATCCGCCTGATGTCTGCCGCGGAAAGCGGAGATGCAGCACTTGTTGCTCAGGCAAGAAAGGCTTTCGAGGTCAGTGTTACTCTCAAAGCAAAGGAAATCACAAAATACATAAACGTTCCTCACACAACTCCTTTTGCAATTATGTATCTTGCAACTGAGGGACTTTATGCCGAGGTGGCATCATCAAAAACAGGTCTTATTGAAAAACTCCACAATGATTTCAACATTATGGTAGCAGGACCCTCCACCGTAACGGCACTTCTTAACTCCTTGTCAGTCGGCTTCAGAGCCGTGGCAATAAATGAAAAAGCAGCAGAAGTAAGAAAACTGCTGGCAGCAGCCAGAACTCAGTACGACAAGTTCGGCATTCTCCTTGAAAAAGCAAGGAAGAAGGTTGACGAAGCGGGTAAGGTTCTGGGTGATGCACAAAACAGAAACGAAATCATTACAAAGAAACTTAAAAATGTTGAGATGCTTGACTTTGGTAGTTCAGATGAAATTCTCGGCATCGAAAGTTTCAATGGAAATGATGAAATTTAAAACAAAGGTGGTCTTGAAATGAAAAAGGCAAAAATCAAAATCACTGCCCTTATTATGGCAGCAGTAATGATTATGACAGTGATACCTTTCTCAGTGTTCGCAGCAGACAGTGACATTCAGGTTGCAACTCTCTCTGACATTCACTACTATGCAGATGCTCTCAAAGGTAACAGAACAGAAGATTATCAGGCAACAGTTTCCGGTTCAACAACTACATTTGACCTGACATCAGCTTGTCTTGACACAGCCCTTATCACAATGGCAAAGGAACTTAAGAAAGCTGATAACCCCATTCTTGTTATCCCCGGTGACCTTACATACCAGGGTGAATATCAGTCAAACGTAGAAGTTGCTGCTAAACTTGAAAAGTGGGAAAAAGAAACAGGCATCAATGTTCTTGTTATCAACGGTAACCACGATATCAACAATGCAAAGTCTTATACATATGAAAATGATGTAAAAGAAAAGCATCCCACAACTACACCTGAAGAATTCCGTGAAATCTACAAGAATCTCGGTTATGACCTTGCATACAATACATATACACCCCCTCAGGGTAAAAAGCAGGGCGGTCTTTCTTACTCAGTAAGATTCAACGGCTACAGATTCATTCTTCTTGATACAAACAAGTATTCAGCAGACTGTACAAAAACAGGTACAGACGAACACGATACAGCACAGGCGATCAGTGAAGATCTCCTCAAATGGGCACTCAAAGAATGTGCAGACGCTAAAAAATGCGGTGAAGAAATCATCGGCGTTTCACACTCAAGCCTTATAGACCATATCGGTTCTTACCAGTCAAAGATTCTTAAGGCTTATATTGTTGAGGATGCAGAAAATGTAGTTACACAGCTCGTGGAAGCCGGCTGGCATTTCAATTTCTGCGGACATCAGCATCTTAACGATATCGCAACTTATGTAACAGACAGTGGTGAAACAATCTACGAATGTGAAGCACCTCCTGTAGGTACATATCCCTGCGGAATGTATATCACAGAGTTTGAATCAGACGGCAAAGGCAAAATCTCTGCTACATACAATTATCACGATATTGACGAAGCAACTCCCGTTGTTCTCTACGGTGAAGTTCAGCCTCAGCCCTTCAAAAACATTGCATTCGGTAAAGCATACGGTAACGGTGACGTTACAACACTTGCAATGAACATAATCAAATACAACCTGGGTTCAGTATTCACAGGTATCAGCGAAGCAGGCGGTATCCTCGAATACCTTGAGCTTGAAGGTATTGACCTTGAAGCAATTCTTACAGATGCTTTTGCAGGTGTTTCAGTAGGACCTATCGATATTTTTACAGCAGAAAATATTATGGCTCTTGCAGATGATCTCTGCGACCAGCTTTATGACACATACCTTACAGACGTTGATGTTCTCTATGATTTAATGGAAAGAGTTATCAACAAAGTAAGAGATATCCAGATTTCAGAAGTTCCCTGTACAAAGTTTATCGATACTCTCGGTTTCGGTGATGCAACAAGAGGCGGTAACATGGGAGACCTTGTTCTCACATTCCTTGCATATATGTACGGCGGTAACGAAGATTTTTCAGACGATGCATTTATGCAGGATTGCTTCAAGCAGATGTCAGAAGACACAGTATTTGCAGAAACACTCTTCAACTCACTTCTTGATATTATCCTCAACGACCTTCTCCTTGACGAACTTCTTCTCAACATGGAACTCAATGTTGACGAAGCATTCCCCTTGGGTAAATTCGGTTTCGTTCTCGGTAAAATCGTTGATGCACTTCTCACAGTTATCCTCGGCGGTGACAAGTCACTTACACACATCGTAGATTTCGTATTCGGTCTCGGTGTTCTTCCCTGGGATTCAATTGATTCACTCAGATCAGAACTTCTCGGTGAATATCTCACAGAAAGCCAGTATCAGGCAATCGGTATTGAGTTTGCAACAGTTATCGGTGCTTTCATTGATGACAAGAATCCCAAGCCTCAGGGTGACCGTAATGTAACTTATACATACAATGGTAAGGTTAAACCTGAAGCAACAGCAGCAAACTACAGAGCACCCTCAGTTATCACTGTAACATACGGTGAAGATTCAGCAACAAGCTTCAATATCAGCTGGTACACTAAAGGCTCAGTCAAGGGTACTGACATTGAGCTTATTCCTTACAGCAAAAACCCCGTATTCACAGGCGTTCCCACAACATCATCTTCAATTGAATGTATCACAGAAGAAGACGTTATCAGAGAAACTCCTGCAATTGACTTCGGCCTTATCGGTATTATGCCTTACGAACAGGTAATGACAAGACACATCGTAAAACTTACAGACCTTGAACCCGGCACAAGATACTGCTACAGAATCGGTGATGCTGAAAGAGGCTGGTGGAGTAACGTAGGCGTTCTTGAAACTGCTGATAATTCAAGAGAGGTAGAATTCCTCCACGTAACAGATACACAGGCTCAGAATGAACGTCAGTTTGATGTATGGGCAAATCTTCTCAGAGTTGCAAGAAAGACAACAGACTTCGACTTCCTCCTTTCAACAGGTGACCAGGTTGATATGGGCTCAAACTTCAAGCTCTGGACTTACTTTGCAAACACTGCATCAGACACACTTATGAGCACACCCTTTATGCCCACTGCAGGTAACCACGAAGCAATGTCAGGCAGTGAATTTGCACTTGACAACAACTTTGTTCTTTCAAATGTTCCCGAACAGGACACAACAGAGGGTGTTTACTACTCATTTGACTACAACAATGCACACTTTGCAATTCTCAACTCAAATAATCTGAACGAAGACGAAGGTCTCAGCGATGACCAGATTGAATGGCTCAAAGCAGATATGACTCAGAGTGATGCAGAATGGAAGTTTGTGGCTCTTCACAAGGCTCCCTATTCAAACGGCTCACACTACGATGACGATGATGTTATTGCAATCCGTAAGCAGCTTTCAGTTCTTATGCCTGAACTTGACATTGATATGGTATTCCAGGGTCACGACCACGTTTACCTCAGAACAGATGCTATGGTAAACAACAAGGTTGTTAAACCTCAGGAAGAAAACATCACATTTGAGGGCAGAGATTACACTGCAAAAATTGACCCTGCAGGTCCTATCTACACAATCACAGGCTGTGCAGGTGTTAAGTATTACCTTACAAAGGACAACGCTCTTACAGATGAACTCTTCCCCAGAGCAGAAGCTATTGTTGACAGTGTACTTCCCGCATTTGCGTCAATCAAAATTCAGGGTGACACACTCTATTTTGATGCTTACAATGTTGACGGTGACGAAGCAGTAAGAATAGATAACTTCGCAATTGTCAAAACTGACCTTGAGGAATTCGTTCCCGCAGAGGGCAAATATGACGATGACCGTTTTGAAGTTGATTACGTTGTAAAGGGTGAAACTGTTCTCTCAGATATGGTTGAAACAGGTGATGCAGTGCCTTACATCGCATTCATTATTCTTCCTTTTGCAGGCGTACTTGCAATGACAACTTACAAAAGAAAGAAAAAAGCAGAGCAAGAATAATTTTGGAGTTAGATAATTTATGATTCAGTTTGAACAGTTAAGATTAGAACTTTTGGAACATCAGGACGAACTCGATAGCCTTTATGAGGCTATCGGGGTCGAAAAGATAAACGAAGAGATTTCAAAACTGGAACTTCAGCAGACAGAGGAAGGCTTCTGGGACAACATTGAAAACTCTCAGAAAGTTCTTCAGAGAACAAGTGCCCTCAAAAACAAAGTAGGTGCTTATGCAAAACTTAAAAGCGACTTTGAAGATGCACTTGTTATGATTGAACTTGCTGACGAGGCAGAAGACCTTGAACTTCTTGACGAATGTACAGAAAGCGTAAAAGCAGTTGAAAAAGAACTTGAAAAACAGACTCTCGGCACACTCCTTACAGGTGAGTATGACGGGAAGAATGCACTTCTCACTTTCCATGCAGGTGCAGGCGGCACAGAGGCTCAGGACTGGGCACAGATGCTTGTCCGTATGTATCAGCACTGGGGTGAAGCACACGGCTATAAGGTTAGTATGCTTGACTTCCTTGACGGTGACGAAGCAGGTCTTAAATCTGCTACTCTCCTTATTGAGGGCGAAAATGCCTACGGCTTTATGAAGAGTGAATCAGGTGTTCACAGACTTGTCCGTGTATCACCCTTCGATGCTTCCGGCAGAAGACACACTTCATTCGCATCTCTTGAAGTTATGCCTGAAATTGACGATACAATCCAGGTTGACATCAGTCCTGATGATATTAAAATGGACGTTTACCGTGCATCAGGTGCGGGCGGTCAGAAGGTTAACAAAACTTCTTCTGCAGTACGTCTTACACATATCCCCACAGGTATTATTGTTTCCTGTCAGGTTGAAAGAAGCCAGCATCAGAACAGGGAAGTTGCAATGAGAATGCTTAAATCAAAGCTCATTGAAATCAAAGAAAGAGAACACCTTGACAAAATCGAGGATATCAAAGGCGACCAGAAAGAAATCGGCTGGGGCAGCCAGATCCGTTCATACGTGTTTATGCCCTACACACTTGTAAAAGACCACCGTACAAACTATGAAATGGGTAACATCAACGCAGTTATGGATGGCGATATCGACGGCTTTATCAACGCGTTCCTTAAAGCACAGTCACTTGAAAACATCTAAGTTTTAAATTTTTACTGAGGTGTAAAAATGGAAATTATCGATATTACAAAAGGTATTTTTTCTTCTCCTGTCTATCCGGGAGACCCTGAACCTGAAAAACAGAATTTCCAGAGCATTGAAAACGGCGACGGCTGTAACCTTAACGGTTATTTTGCCTGTTGCCACGCAGGAACTCACGCGGATGCACCTCTGCATTTCGTAGAGGACGGCAAATCAATTGATGAAATGAGTATGATTCCTTTCATCGGTCCCTGCAGAGTTCTTGATGTGCCTCCCGGACCGATAACAGGGGAGTATGTTGAAAATTCTTTCCCCAGAGGATGCAGAAGACTTCTTCTGAAATCTGAGGGTGAAGCATATTTCCTTGACCACGGTGCACAGGCGGCAGCCAACTTAGGACTTCTCCTTATCGGCACAGATGCTCTTTCTGTCGGTACACACGGCAATCAGATTGCACCTCACAAAGCATTTCTTAATAAAGAAATCGCCGTTCTTGAAGGACTTGACCTGACGGGAGTTGAAACGGGAAGTTATTTTCTTCTTGCTCAGCCTGTTAAACTTGAGGGTATGGAGGCATCTCCTGTCAGAGCACTTCTTATTAAAGGCGATTTTCACTGGAATTCGTAAGGAGGTATATAATGAAAAGATTTTTTGACTTTTTGTTCAGCCTCCTTGCACTCATTGTTCTGTCCCCCGTAATACTTGTTTTATCACTGCTTGTTCTCATTTCAAGCGGAAGTCCCGTGATTTTTAAGCAGGAGAGAGTAGGCTACGGCAACAGACTTTTCACAATTTACAAATTCCGTACAATGAAAGACGGAATGAGGCAGACAAGAACAGAAGATTTAACAGAAGATGAAATCGAAAATGACATTACTTTTATAGGCAAGATTCTCAGAAAACTGAGCCTTGACGAATTACCCCAGCTTTATAACATCCTTAAAGGTGATATGAGCTTTGTAGGTCCCCGTCCTCTCATCCCTCAGGAAGAAGAAATCAGAGAATTGCGAGAAAAGTATAATGTCTATTCAGTTCGTCCCGGTATTACGGGATGGGCACAGGTAAACGGCAGGGATTTTATCTCTGACGAGCAGAAAGCAAAACTCGACAAAGAATATGTAGAAAACAGAACACTTCTTATGGATATTAAGATTATGTTCAAAACCGTTTGGGTAGTCCTTGTTGGTAAGGATATTGCAGACGGTAAAACTGATAAGGAAGGTGACGAAAAATGAAAGAATTTTTCAACTCAATAACATCAGCAATTTTATCATTTGTTTTTATGGTTTTAGGTGTGTTCGGTGTAACAGCACAGCCCATTCCCGAAAAAGATGCATATGCTAATCAGGATGCATCTGTTACAAGAATTATGTCTTTCAACGTCCGTTGTCTTGAATACAATCGCAGAAAAGACCTTGTTCCTGCACTTATTGAGGCTTACTCACCTGATTCAGCAGGACTTCAGGAATGTACTTATCAGTGGTATGAAAACCTGACAGAATCTCTTGAAGACTACGCTTTTGTAGGTGTTGGCAGAGATACAGGTGATTTAAGCAAAAACTGCGGAGAAATTTCTGCAGTCATTTACAAGAAAACAAAGTATAACCTTATTGACAGCGGTACATTCTGGCTTTCAGAAACTCCCGATGAAGTATCACGCGGTTGGGACGGTGCATGCAACAGAATCTGTACATGGGTTGTGCTTGAAGATAAAGTAACAGGTGAAAAATACGCTCACGTAAATACTCACCTTGACCATATGGGTAAAAATGCAAGAATCAACGGTGTTGAGCTTGTTAAACAGAAAGCACTTTCATATGATATTCCTGCTGTGGTAACTGGTGACTTCAACTTTGACAAAGGCTGCGACCTTTATAACAGCCTTGTTACAGGCGGACTTTCAGACACACAGGATAAAGCACCCGATACAATGACAGGTAAAACTTATCACGGCTATAACGGCGGTGAAGCAGGTGTACCCATTGATTTCATCTGTGTAAACAGCCTTGTTGAAGATGTTCGTACATACAAAATTATCAGAGATAAGTATAATCTGAAACATACATCAGACCACTATCCTCTCTATTCAGATATGGTACTTTAATTGATTATGAAAACAGTAACAAGATATATTTCAATGATACTGGCACTTGTTATGGCTTTTTGTGGTATAGGTAAGTGCGAAATCGGTGATAAGGTACCTGCAGAAGACGTAAAAAGAATTATGTCTTTTAATGTCCGTTATAACGGATGGGACAGAGGCAAAATTGTTCCTCAGCTTATTGCAGATTATTACCCGGATTCAGTGGGTGTCCAGGAATGCGAAGCACTCTGGTTTTATCAGCTTAAAGCATTCCTTCCTCAGTACGGTATTGTAGGCGTAGGCAGACTTACAGGCACAAGAGGCGGAATAAGCGGAGAAATGTCAGCAATCCTTTACAGAAAAGATAAGTACAAGGTAGTTGACAGTGATACTTTCTGGCTGTCAGAAACTCCCGACAAAATTTCAAAGGGATGGGACGCTCAGAAAAACAGAATCTGCACATGGGCAATTCTTGAAGACAAAGAAACAGGTGAGAGATACGCTCACGTGAATGCACACCTTGACCATCAGGGTGAACTTGCCAAGAAAAACGGATTGGCTCTTGTTCTTGAAAAGGCAAAAAGCTTTGATATGCCTGTTGTTGTCACAGGTGACTTCAATTTTGAAAAAGGCACAGAGCTTTATGGAGAATTTGCAAAAGCAGGTTTTTCTGATACTCAGGACAAAGCTCCTGACACAATGACAGGTAAAACCTATCACGGCTACAAAGGCGGAGAAGAGGGCTTGCCTATTGATTTTGTTATGGTAAATGATAAAATCGAAGATGTAAAAACGTATAAAATTATAAGGGATAAGGCAGGGGATGAATTTATTTCAGACCACTATCCCATCTATTCAGATATGATTTTTTAACAGAGGTGAAAACCGATGAAAACTATGAGCTATAACATACTCTGCTGGGGCAAGGAGGGTCACGAAAGAGAAAAGCGTGAACCAATGGTGCTTGAAATCATCAGGAAAAATAACCCCGACACATTCGGCGTTCAGGAAGCAACTCCTGAGTGGATGGATTTTCTCAGGAAGAACCTTGATGATTATTCATACGTAGGTGTTGGCAGAGACGACGGCGATAACAAGGGCGAATATTCCGCAGTTTTCTATAAAAAGGACGAGTTTAATTGCCTTGACAAGGGTAACTTCTGGCTGTCAGAAACTCCCGACAGACCCGGCAAAGGCTGGGATGCTGTCTGTGTGAGAGTCTGTTCATGGGTGCTTCTTGAAATCAAAGAAAGTGGCAAGAAATTCATCCATCTTAATACTCACCTTGACCATATCGGTGTTGAGGCAAGAAAAGAGGGAATGAAACTCATCTTCCAGAAAGCGGAAAGCTTTTCAGTTCCCACAATTGTTACAGGTGACTTCAACTTTGAACAGGGTTCAGAGTTTTATGAGGGTCTTGTTTCAGGAAAACTCCGTGATTCAAAGTTTGTTGCTGAAGAAACAGATGACGGC
>JAZRQI010000309.1:0-6016 GCA_045649705.1 Acutalibacteraceae bacterium | reverse complement strand
CTCACATAAATCATAAAAGGATTTGTCACCAAGATGGGAAACATCGGGAACAATCCCGTATTTCACCATTTCATTTACAGCCTCTTTGCCGAAAGGAGTAAGACCTTTGTCTGTTTCAGAGAAAGAACCGCTTGCAAGCTCGTTGTCACCTTTCCAGGTAATGGTGATGATTTTAACTCCGTCACGGGAAAGTTTTTCAACGTTTTCAAGTTTGCCGTTTAAAACTGCACCACCCTCAACTGCAAGAACAGGAGTTACATTACGGGCATTTTTTATTTCTTCTCTGTATTTGGAGAGGATTTTTTCGTAATATTCTTCAGCATCGTTACCGCGTATATCATCGGGAATCCAGATTGCAAAAACCTGTGTCCACTTTTCAAGATACTGACCTCTTTCGAGAGAAATGTGCAGATCATTCTTTTCAAGTGATTTATTCTGAGAATAACATTCGGTAATTGTGTCTGAGTGCAAATCAAAAAACTTCATCATTCTACCTCGAAAGCATTTATAATGTGATTTACGGTTGTTTTTCCTTTTTCTTTTTTCACTTCAATCACATCAAAACGTGGTTGCTTTTCCGTGAATTTTTCAGAGAGATAGATTTCTGCAGTTTTTATGATTTTTCTCTGCTTTCTTAAATCCACAAATTCTCTGGGCTCTGCAATACTCTTTTCACTTCTTGCTTTGACTTCCACGAAAACAATATATTCTTTGTCTTCTGCAATAATATCAATTTCGCCGAAACGTGTCTGAAAATTTTTCGTGATTATATTATAGCCTTGTTTTTTAAGATATTTCGCGGCTTTTTCTTCACCCTCAAGACCGAAAAGACCTAAGTTCATTATTTTTCACCTGTAATCTTTTTAAGGAAACTTCTTCTGTGAACGGGAGAAATGCCGTGTTCCATAATTTTTTCGTAGTGAAGTTTTGTTCCGTAGCCTTTATGTTTAGGGAATTCGTACTCAGGATACTGCTCTGCAATTTCAGTCATAAGTCTGTCCCTTGTTACCTTTGCAAGGATTGATGCTGCAGCAATTGAGGGGCTTTTCGCATCACCCTTTACAAGTGTTCTTGCCTGAATACCGAGATTCGGTTTCTGATTTCCGTCAACAAGTGCAAGGTCAGGTTTTATATTCAGACTCTCAACTGCCCTTTTCATAGCAAGGAAAGTTGCCTGTAAAATATTCATTTCTTCAATTTCTTCAACACTTGCAAATGCGATGCCGTAAGCAAGTGCTTCTTCACAGATAACGTCATACAGTGCATCACGTTTTTTCTCTGTCAGTTTTTTACTGTCATCAAGACCTTCAATCACAAGTCCGTCAGGCAGAATTACTGCCGCCGCACAAACGGGACCTGCCAAGGGTCCTCTGCCTGCTTCGTCAACACCGCAGACAACATTGAAGCCTTGTTCCTGTGCCTGATGTTCAAAAGTGTAATCCATAAATCTTCCTCACTTTGCGAAAAGAGGGCGATATATAATCGCCCTTGTATTATTCTGTTGGGATACTGTCAAGTGTGATTTTGCCAAGCTTTCCTGCGCGGTATTCGTCAAGGATTGTGGTTGCTGCACGTTCCGTGTTGATTTCACCGCCTGAAATGAGCATACCTCTTTTTCTGCCTATCATTTCAAGAATTTCATAAGGCTCTGCATCTTCAAAGTCTGTGATTTTATAACGTTCTGTCAGTCTTTCAGGATAGTCCTTTTTCATAACTTCAAGGAATCTGACAGCAAGGCTTTCCACGTCAAGAATGTCATCCTTGACCGAACCGATAAACGCAAGTTTATCACCTACTGCAGGGTCTTCGAATTTCGGCCACAGAACACCGGGAGTGTCTAAAAGTTCAATTCCGTCACCGATAACAAACCACTGATTGTGTCTTGTCACACCGGGTCTGTCAGCAACTTCGGCTCTCTTTTTACCTGCCATTCTGTTGATAAAAGAACTTTTGCCTGTGTTGGGAATACCCACAACCATAACACGGAGTGCTCTGCCCTGCATATTTTTTTCTTCGTAAGATTTGATTTTATCTGCCAGAACTTCTTTAATCAGAGGACGGTAGAGGTTAAGTCCTTTTCCGCTTTTACAGTCCGCAGCAATTGCGGCAATGCCCTGACTTTTAAAATATGCAATCCATTTTCTTGTTGCATTTTCATCTGCAACATCACATTTGTTGAGAATCACTATTCTGGGTTTACCTGAAATAATATCTGAAATTTCAGGGTTGTGACTGCTGACAGGAACTCTCGCATCAACAATTTCAGTTACCGCATCAACAAGAGGGAGACTCTCCTTGATTTTACGGCGTGTTTTCGCCATATGTCCGGGAAACCACTGCACTACCTGATTCTGAAAATCACTTGCCATTTTATTTACCTCATACTACGTCCCAACTACCGGGAGGTGAAATTCTGCCGATAACTGTTCCGTAGACGTATCTTTCATCAATAAGTCCGACAGCATTTGAACGGCTGTCTGTTGAATCGTTTCTGTTGTCACCCATTACAAACAGATATCCCTCGGGAACTGTAACAGGACCTCTGAAATCTTCTCTTTCATTAGTGGGTGCACCCAGACTGTAGGTCACCTTTTCAGGCTCACCGTCAATATATACAATACCTGCATCAAAATCAATGTCAACCGTCTGACCGCCTACTGCAATAATTCTTTTGATAATAGGCTCGTTGAAAGCGTTGGGCTGAGTGATAACCACAATGTCCCCTGCTTCGTGAGTGTTATCAAAAGCTGTCACCATAAGCATATCTCCGTGTGACAATGTAGGCTGCATTGACCTGCCGCTGACAGTTGCAGTTCTGAAAAAGAACGTAAACACAAGTGCAATGGCGATAATGCCTGTCATTATAATTGAAGCAAAATCAAAAAGGGAAGAACCTTTTTCCGATTTGTTTTTTACCTTTTTATTTTCTTCCATTTTGTTGCCTCCTTATCTCAAGTTTATGTAATCTATTTTATCAAAGGGCAGAACTCTTGTAATAACTCTGCCGAGAACATATTGTTCATCTACCATACCGATAACTGTTGAACGGCTGTCAAGAGAACCGTTTCTGTTGTCACCCATCAGGAAAACGCAGTTTTCAGGCACTGTAACAGGGAACTCCACATCATAACGGATGTTTGTAGGAGTATTTGTGTAAGGTTCATCAAGCACCTTGCCGTTTACAAGAACCTCTCCTCTTTCAAAGTCGATGAAAATTTCATCTCCCTCAACACCGATAACTCGTTTTATAACAGGACCGCCCTCATAAGTGGGAGGAGTTGCAACAACTATATCTCCGTGCTGAAACTCACCGCCTGCATGGCTGACAATCAGCCAGTCACCATTGTGCAAGGTCTGCAGCATTGAATTACCGCTTACCTGTACAACCCTGAAAAGGAAACAGAAAATAACAAAAATCACCACAAAAGATGCCATAACCGATGAGCACCAATCAAAGACTGTTTTCTGCTTCTGAGTGGCTTCTGTTTCTGAGTCATATATTTCCGCAGGCTTACCTTTGGAATCAAAAAGATATACGGTTTTTTCAATTCTGCGTTTCATAAAAAGTCCAAATTTCCTTTTAAAAAGTAAGAGGGCAGACCTGTAGTTTTACAGGCTGCCCCAATAAATCCATATCGAGTTTATAGGGCTAAACCCTATAGTGAATTAGCCAATCTGCTCTTTAACTTTAGCAGCCTTACCAACTCTGTCACGAAGGTAGTAGAGTTTGCTTCTGCGAACTTTACCTGTTCTGATTGTTTCAACTTTTGCAACGTTGGGTGAGTTAACAGGGAAAACTCTTTCAACACCAGTACCGTAAGAAATACGGCGAACTGTGAATGTTTCTGAAACACCGCTACCACGTTTTGCGATAACTGTACCTTCGAAAACCTGAATTCTTTCTCTTTCACCTTCACGGATTTTTACGTGAACTCTTACTGTGTTACCTACTTCAACAGCAGGTTTTTCAGCTTTAATGCTGTCCTGTGCAATCAATTTGAGTGCGTCCATCTTAATTTCCTCCTGAATTTTGGTTTTTTACAGTCGTTCGTGCACATTTACAATGGCAGAGGACCGACAGCTTCGTTGTCTTTCGGCAATGAATACGGTCTGTTAAGTCAGACCTATACAAATGCTCTGATAGTATATCACAAGCAATTGGAAAAATCAAGTGTTTTTTGAAATTTATCTGAAAATTTCGAAATTTTCTGTAAGAAGGCACTTTTTCTCGAATTTCTTGTAAACAGGAAGTATTTCTGACTGTTTTTCAATTGCACCGATTAAAAGATTGGGCGCAATATTCACAGGGTTACCTGCCGACAAATCCACGTTTATTGTGAGAACATTTTCTTTTACTTCGGTTGTGAAGTTGAAGATGTGTTCTCCGAGAGGCACTTCTTTCATAATTTTCTTGTGACCTTTTTTGCCCTTTTTCTCACAGACAAGGCTTTTTTCATCTACCAGCTTCTGTGAAAGTTCAGCAAATGCTTCTGCCTGACTGACCTTTTCAAAATCAAGAGTGATAACATATCTGCCGAACCTTATTTCCTTTGCGTTGCAGAAAGGTTCTTCAACACTTATCAGGTCAAGACCCTCGGGCATCTGGTCAAAGAGTCTTTCTTTTACTTCCCATGCAGTAACACCGTCTTCAACACGGATGTCAACACATTCAGATTCACTTTCAATACCAAGTGAAAGCGGAAGAGGGAAAGTAATATATGCGTGAGGGTTGAAGCCCTCTGTGTACCAGACTTTAAGTCCTGAGCGTTTTATGGCTTTTGTCATAGAACGCATCAAGTCAAGGTGAGAGATATATTTGGCTCTGCCCACCTTTTTAAACCAGATTCTAAGAGAGTTCACGACATTCACCTCCGCAAAGTTTGTTTGCAGAACAGCCGTTACACTTTTCTCTGCAATTAGGTGTTGTCACACCCTCATAGGCTTTTTTGTTCTCTTTTTCAAAGAACTTTTTGGGAATACCGTAATCCATATGGTCCCAGGGGAAAACTTCGTCGAATGAACGTTTTCTGTTTGCATAGAATTTCGGATCAAGTCCCGCCTGCTCAAATGCAGTCATCCATTTATCAAAATCAAACTGGTCGTCCCAGCTGTCGAATTTACAGCCAAGCTTATAGGCATTGTAAATTACCTGAGAAAGCCGTCTGTCACCACGTGCGAAAACGCCCTCAAGCAGACTCAGTTTTGAATCATTCCAGCCGATGTTGATTTTCTTAGTCTGTACAGAATCTTCAAGAAGCTTCTGTTTGTATTCGATAGTTTCCATATCATCCTGTGCTTCCCACTGGAAAGGTGTAAAGGGTTTGGGAACAAAGGATGCAACGCTGATGTTCACGTTTACACCCCTGCCCTTGGGCTTGTCAGGATTTTTATAATATTCATTCACAACATTCTGTGAAAGTTCTGCAATCGCCTTAACATCTTCATCAGTTTCAGTAGGCAGACCAATCATAAAGTAGAGTTTAACACCTGTCCAGCCCTTCTGGAAAGCTTTTCTTGAGGAAGAAAGAATTTCTTCTTCAGTTACGTTTTTATTGATAACGTCACGGAGTCTCTGTGTACCTGCTTCAGCAGCGAATGTAAGACCGCTTTTTCTGATTTTTGCAAGTTTCTCCGCGATTGATGAACTAAAATTATCTGCACGGAGTGAGGGAAGAGAAATATTTATCTTTTCATCAAGTGTCCAGTCAAAAAGTTTATCGAGCAAATCTTCAAGACCTGTATAGTCACTTGTGCTGAGTGAACAGAGAGAAATTTCCTCGTAGCCTGTATTTTTGCAGATAGCCTTGCACTGTTCGTTTACAACCTCAGGACTTTTTTCTCTGATAGGTCTGTAGAGGAATCCTGCCTGACAGAATCTGCAGCCTCTTATACAGCCTCTGAAAATTTCAACAACTGTTCTGTCGTGAACAGGCTCAATGAAAGGCACTATAAACTCTTTCGGTGCAAACATTGTATCGAGATTTTTCACAACTCTCTTTTTAACCTTTTCAGGTGC
>JAZRQI010000308.1:0-3437 GCA_045649705.1 Acutalibacteraceae bacterium | reverse complement strand
GATTCGTTTTCTTTGATAACTGTATCACAAACTTCATAAAGGAAAGGCTTGTCAATACCGATGAGTTTACCGTGTCTTGCAGCACGTCTGAGAAGACGGCGGAGAACATAACCTTTGCCTTCGTTTGAGGGCATAACACCGTCACCAATCATAAATGTTGTTGAACGGATATGGTCAGTGATAACACGAAGAGAAATGTCTGTTTTTTCGTTATCGTGATATTTAATCTTTGAAATTTCCATAATGTGCTTCATAATATTCTGCACTGTATCAACTTCAAAGAGATTGTCAACATCCTGCATTACACAAGCAAGTCTTTCAAGACCCATACCTGTGTCGATATTGCAACGGTCAAGTTTTGTATAGTTGCCTTCACCGTCATTTGAGAACTGTGTGAAAACAAGGTTCCATACTTCGATGAATCTGTCGCATTCGCAGCCTACACCGCAATCGGGTGAACCGCAGCCGTATTTTATGCCACGGTCAAAGTAGATTTCTGAACAGGGACCGCAAGGACCTGCGCCGTGTTCCCAGAAATTGTCTTCTTTACCGAGTCTCTTGATGTGTGAGGGGTCAACGCCAACTTTCTGTGTCCAGATGTCAAATGCTTCGTCATCTTCTTCATAGATACTGCAGTAGAGAAGTTCTGCGGGAATTTCAAGGACTTCTGTGAAGAATTCCCATGCCCATGCAGTTGCTTCATTCTTGAAGTAATCACCGAATGAGAAGTTACCCAGCATTTCAAAGTATGTGCCGTGACGTGCTGTTTTACCAACGCGTTCAATGTCAGGTGTTCTGATACATTTCTGGCAAGTTGTAACACGGTTTCTGGGAGGTGTTACTTCACCTGTGAAATATTTTTTCATAGGTGCCATACCTGAGTTGATAAGAAGAAGGCTCTTATCGCCCTGAGGTACAAGTGAGAATGAGGGAAGACGAAGGTGTCCCTTACTCTCAAAGAATTCGAGATATTTTTCGCGAAGTTCGTTAAGACCTGTCCATTTCATAATTTTTTACTCCTTAATAATATATTCTGAATATTTTTAAACAAAAAAAAATAATGCCCCCTGCAAACAAACCGGGACAAGGTTTTAAACCCTGCGGTACCACCCGAATTGTGCAAAAAGCACCACTCAATTTACCATTAACGCTGGTTCACGGCACTGCTCATCGCAGGCAGTTCAGAGTCGGCGTGTTTAAAACCTCTGTGCAGGAAACTTTCAGCCTTGGCTTCCCTCTCTGTGGCATTCAGTAAAAAACTAAACTCGTCATAACTTTTAAAATATTACCAATAAATTATATAACATTATTGTCTTCAAGTCAAGTTTTACATTAAAATTTATACTTTTTAATTTTCCTGTAATTGCAATCAGCAACTATAAATTGGTATAATATATATAACAAAAACCTGTTTCGCGAGGTGGTATTATGAAACTGATAAAAAAATTAACAGCAATTTTCCTTATAATACTTATGGCTTTTTCTTTTACCTTGCCAGCTTTTGCACAAGACAAACAACCACAGAATAAATATCCTTTTATTTTCGTGCACGGTATGTTCGGTTGGGGAAGAGATGAAGGTATCAACAAAATTGCACCTTACTGGGGTGGTACAACAGGCAGCATTATAGAATATCTTGATGAAAACAACATTGAATCCTATGATGTATCTGTAGGTCCTATTTCAAGTGCCTGGGACAATGCCTGTGAAATTTACGCTCAGCTGACAGGTACAACTGTTGACTACGGTGAGGCTCACTCAAAAGCTCACGGACATAACAGATTCGGCAGAACATACGCTACACCCCTTGTTCCTGATTGGAGTGCAGATAAAAAGGTTCACCTTATCGGTCACAGTCACGGCGGACAGGCAGTAAGACTTCTTGCTCACCTGCTGACTTACGGAGACAAGGAAGAAATAACAGTAACGGACAAAAACTCCATATCCCCTCTTTTCACTGGCGGTAAAGAAAGTTTCGTTGAAAGTGTAACAACAATATGTACCCCCAACAACGGTTCTACCGCTTATAACGTTGTTGAAAAACTGCATATGACGCATTTTATGGAGATTTTTGCAACATATACTGCAGGTATTATAGGCAGAACTTTTCTCAACGGTACATTGCTTGATTTTCATCTTGAACATTACGGTCTTACCACTGCTCCCGGTGAAAAATTTGCCGATGAAAAATTCGGTATTGCAACAGAAAGATTTTTAAACTCAGCTGATGGCACAATAATTGACCTTTCAATTGACGGTGCAAAAGAGTTGAACGATAAAATTGAAATCAGCAAAAACATCAACTATTTCTGCTATTCATACGATGCAACAAATAAATCCGGTAAACTGATGACTAATACAGATTTTCCTCTCCTTGCTATATTCGGAACACTTCTTGTGATGTACGGCAATCCTGACGATACAACCAGTGAAAACTGGATTCCGAACGATGGACTTGTAAACACTGTTTCGGCAAAAAATCCACTTGACGAACCTGCAAGAGATTTTGACGGAAAAATCGAAAAAGGCATATGGAATGTTATGCCTACACTTACAGGTGACCACGGAACACCTATCGGTCTTTTCTCAAAGAAAAAAGAAGTTCATGCTTTTTATGATGAACTTACAGAAATGCTTATATCCCTTGAAAAATAAGTTTATCCCTCAAGTTTTGCTTGAGGGATATTTTTTATCTTTTCTTTTTAGTTTTAGATTTGTCTTTCGGTTTTCTGAAAGACTTTTCTTTTTTGTTGTCTCTTCTGTTGTCTTTCTTCTGTTTATCTTTAAAAGATGTTTTCTGATGTTTTTCAGGTTTTACTGTTGTTTTCTTTTCTTTATAGACACCTGTCTGTACAACGTGACTGTTGATTTTACAGCCAATCATTTTCAGGATAATTTCATCTGCTTTATCTTTGGGAATTCCAACAATTGTATGGTCATCATATATTTCAATTTTGCCGATTTCTTTGCCTGAAATACCTGTTCTGTCTGCAATTGCACACATAATATGATTAGGTGCAACACGTCTGTTTCTGCCGATAGAAATGATAATCTTGCAGAAGTCTTTGTCATCTCCCCTGTTCTTTCTGCCGAAAGATTCAAGAGATGAAATCTGTTCCATTTTTTCACCCATTATAATCTGCAGAAGCTTTGCTGACAGGTCATAGAGAGACATACCATCACTGAGCAAATCATTGAGAAGTTTGTTATATCTTTCATCAACATTAACATCAAGTTGTTCTTTAAGTGATGCAAGTTCTCTCTCAGCAAGTTTGCTTCTTAAATCCTCGGTACTGGGAAGATTCAGTTGCTCAATTTCCGACTTTGTACTACGGGCAATGTCTTTTATGGCAGTTATCTGACGTCTTCCGCTACAGATTGTAACTGCATTACCCTTTTTACCTGCTCTGCCTGTACGTCCTATTCTGTGAACATAA
>JAZRQI010000307.1:0-1692 GCA_045649705.1 Acutalibacteraceae bacterium | reverse complement strand
TTTTGCTCGGAAAGAAGGAAGATTTTTTATGTCAAATAATTTAAAAAGAACAAGAATATTAACGGAATGTGCAATTATGATTGCCTTGTCCTGTGTGCTGAGTGTTATTACAATTTACGCCTTGCCTCAGGGTGGGTCCATTACTGCATTCAGTCAAGTGCCGATTATAGTTCTCTCTTACAGACACGGACTTAAATGGGGTGCTTTTTCAGGTTTTGTAATGTCAGTTTTTCAGCTGATTTCAGGTATTTCGAATTTCAGTTATGTTAAAACAGTGTGGGCATATATTGCCGTAGCGCTCCTTGACTACCTTGTTGCATTTACAGTTCTGGGACTTGGCGGTATGTTTAAGAAAAAAATAAAGAATCAGGCACTTTCAATCGGTCTCGGTGCAGGTGTTGTGTCAGTTGCAAGACTTATCTGCCATTTCCTTTCAGGAGTTACTGTGTGGGCAGATTACGCTGAGGGTTGGAAGAATGTGTGGGTGTATTCACTTGCCTACAACGGCTCATATATGGGTATCGAAACTGCGATTACAGTTCTCGGAGTAGTGCTTCTCAGTGCAGTTCTTGATTTTTCAAGTGATAACCTTGTAAGAAAAAGAAAATAACTGTTGAAAACCTTGACAGAATAGTGTATAATATTCATTTGACGAAGTAATTTAAACTATTTAACATAAAGTGAGGTTTTTTAAGTGGCAAACCAGAAGAAAATGGTAGAAGAAATCACTTCAATGGATACCGACTTTGCCAAGTGGTACACAGACGTTGTGAAAAAAGCAGAACTTGCTTCTTATTCAAGCGTAAGAGGCTGTATGGTAGTCCGTCCTTACGGTACAGCATTGTGGGAAAATATCCGCAATGAACTTGACAGAAGATTCAAAGAAACAGGACACGAAAACGTAATGATGCCTATGTTCATCCCTGAAAGTCTTCTTCAGAAAGAGAAAGACCACGTTGAAGGTTTTGCTCCCGAAGTTGCATGGGTAACACACGGCGGTTCAGAAAAACTCACAGAACGTCTTTGTGTAAGACCTACATCAGAAACACTTTTCTGCGACCACTATGCAGAAGTTATCCACTCATACAGAGATCTTCCCAAACTCTATAACCAGTGGTGTTCAGTTGTACGTTGGGAAAAAACAACAAGACCTTTCCTCAGAACAATGGAATTCTTCTGGCAGGAAGGCCACACAATGCACGAAACAAAAGAGGAAGCAATTGAAGAAACAGAAAGAATGCTTAATGTATATGCTGATTTCTGTGAACAGTGTCTTGCAATTCCCGTTGTTAAAGGTAAAAAGACAGATAAAGAAAAGTTTGCAGGTGCAGAGTCAACATACACAATTGAGGCTCTTATGCACGACGGTAAAGCACTTCAGAGCGGTACAAGCCATTACTTCGGTGACGGCTTCTCAAAGGCTTTCGATGTTTCTTTCACAGGCAGAGATAACACTCAGCAGTTCCCTCACGAAACATCATGGGGTATGTCAAGCCGTATCATCGGCGCAGTTATTATGACTCACGGTGACGATAACGGACTTGTTCTTCCTCCCTTTGTTGCTCCCACACAGGTTGTTGTTCTTCCCATTGCTCAGCATAAGGAAGGCGTTCTTGATAAGGCAAGAGAGCTGACTCAGAGAATTTCAAAATTCTGCCGTGCTAAGATTGACGATAGTGACAACTCAGCAGG
>JAZRQI010000306.1:0-12569 GCA_045649705.1 Acutalibacteraceae bacterium | reverse complement strand
CATTCAAATTCAAATACTACACTCATTATAACATAAAAAAATACGCATTGATTACCTCAAATAAATCAATGCGTATTACTGAAAGTTTATTCTTTATAATTCCTTTCCCAAAAATCTTCCTCTTTTTCCCCTACGCCTTCTGGATTTTGCAGTAAACATTGCCCCTGTTCTTGATTTGATGTTCTTTTCTGCCCATCTGCCGAATGCAGCAGAACCGCCTACTTTGTTAATAAGAGCCACGATAATTCCGAGGATTACAAGGAAAAGGAAAATACCTGCTGTGTCTGAAATCGCAGAAATAATACCGCTTCCGATTGTGTTGTCAACAACACCGAGAGGTTTGAAGTTTGCTGAGAGGAGTGCACCTGCAACAACACCTACAAAGAGAGAAGAATAAACCTCTTTTGTAATGAGTGCAAGAGCAATAGCGATAATGGGGGGAACAAGTGCCCAGAAAGTTGCATAGAAGTCACTGTCTGCAGGAACTTCACCTGTGCCTTCACAAGTTGCACAGAGGTTTTCACCTGCACAGTCAGCGCATTCTGCATCCTTGCCGTAGCAAGACATACAAGCAAGAGAGCCTGCACAATCGGGACATTCAACCATTACTGCTGTTTCTGCAGCGGTTGTGCTTGTTGCTGAAGCAACAAAGGTCATTGTACCGAGCAGAACGAGAGAAGCAATAACGATGGTTAAAATTCTTTTTGGAGTCATTTTTTTCATTATTACCCGTCCTTTCTTAGTGGGTTTATTTTTTATAAAATAAAAACAGACAGACCGAAAGCCTGTCTGTACTCCTATAAAAATCCCCAATAAAAAATCGGTAAATTATTACTGAAAACTGACAGTGCTCCACGATAAAAATCGTGACAGTACATTACATATTCTGCAATGTCCCAGCACCGTGCGTCAAGGCAATTTTCACGGCACTTCGGCGGTGATTCTCCCAAAACACATCAATTTGCCTGTGATTTGTGTTATGCAGTAATAACCGCGCCTCGATCAATTGTTTTACAAACCGATTATATAATATATTCGACAACTTGTCAAACTTTTTCACAAATTTATTCATAAAATGTTCTTATTTTCACTAATCGGTTGACATTGATATATTTATGGTATTAAAATAATGGAAAGGGAGGTTTTTATATGAAGAAAAATTTAAAAATAATATCTGCGATGTTGGCACTTATAATGGTATTGAGTGTTATTGCTTCTGCTGAGTCAGGTTATGCACACACACAAGAAGATTTGATGAATTTTGCACCAAAATGGGAAGGAATACAAAAAGACGATACGGTGATTTCCCTTACACCGGGAAGATGTATTGGTGAAATAAATTTTGCCTGGTTGTCAGAAACAACAAATGAAAGCTTTAAAATTTCAGAAAATCAGGATATGTCAGAAGCTGAAAATCTTGAAGTTGTTCAGGAAAAAGCAATTAACGGTCTTATTTCAAATAAAGTTACTGCAACAGGTCTGGAAGAGGGAAAAACGTATTACTATTCTTACACAGAGAATGGGGTTTTCAGCAATGCGGAAAAAATCACAGTGCAGAGAGATGAAAATTTCACAGTGCTTTATATTTCCGATGCTCAGATAGGCCGTTCAGGTGACGAAACTCTTGAAGAAGTGCTTGTCCGCGATACGTGCGGTTGGAATTATACTGTTGACAAGATGACAGGCAGATACCCTGAGGCGGCTTTTGTTATTTCGGGCGGAGACCAGTTCCAATCAGCAGACAGTCTTGTTCAGATGAAAGCATATCTGTCACCTGAGGAACTTCGCTCAATTCCCGTTGCAAACACAATCGGCAACCACGACAGCGATTCAACACTTTATGGTGATATTTTCAATAATCCCAACGAGGTTTTTGAACTTTTTAAATCAGAAGCAGGTACAGGGTATTTCTATACTTACGGTGATGTGCTTTTCATTTCAATCAACTCGGAAAATACATCTCTTACAGACAGTGAAAGAGTTATCAGAAAAGCGGTTAATGCTCATCCTGATAAAAAATGGAGAGTTGTGACAATGCACCGCAACCCCTATGCAGCAACACTTTCAGATGATGATTTTTCAGATGTCAGACTTCTTTTCTCATCTCTCTATGATTGCTATGATATTGATCTGGTTCTCAGTGGTCACACTCATTTGTACTCAAGAACAAAGATAATGCACGGCGGTAAAGAGGCAGAAGAAGGAACTGTTTATTTGCAGACCTCCTCTGCATCAGGCAGTAACTATGACCCGCTTCCCGAAGAAACGGCATCATTTATTGTATCGGCATTCGACACACGTGTTCCCACTTATACTGCTCTTACTTTTGGCGAAGAGACAATCAGTGTTTCTACATACCGAACAGATACAGATGTGGTTATTGATTCATTTGAAGTAGAAGATAACTTTTCTGATTCAAAAGCGAATTGCTTTACTGTTATCTTCTCGATTTTCAGAACATTATTTTCAATGATATTTTAAACGAAAAATCCTCTCGGAAAACCGAGAGGATTTTTTTGTTTTATCAATATTAATACATTCCGCCGCCCTGTGCTGCCATTGCTGCATTTGCTGCTGCTTCTGCTGCGGGATCGGGTTTATCAGCAACGAGAGATTCTGTTGTAAGAACCATTGATGCTACTGATGAAGCGTTCTGAAGAGCTGAACGTGTAACCTTTGTGGGGTCAAGGATACCAGCTTCGAACATATCAACGTATGAGTCTGATGAGAAGTCATAGCCGTATGCTACTTTGCCTGAAGATTTAATTTCGTTTACGATAACTGAACCTTCAAGACCTGCGTTTGCTGCAATCTGACGAACGGGTTCTTCGATTGCTTTGAGAACAATGTTAACACCTGTTTTTTCGTCTGCATCAGCGATTTCTTCAAGGAGTTTTTCAACTGCGGGAATTGCGTTGATAAGTGCAACACCGCCGCCTGCTACACAGCCTTCTTCAACTGCTGCCTTTGTTGCTGCAAGAGCATCTTCAATGCGGAGTTTCTTTTCTTTCATTTCAGTTTCTGTTGCTGCACCTACGCGGATAACTGCAACACCGCCTGCAAGCTTTGCAAGTCTTTCCTGAAGCTTTTCTCTGTCAAAGTCAGATGTTGTTGTTTCAATCTGTGACTTAATCTGACCGATTCTTGACTTGATAGCGTCTTTATCGCCTGCACCATCAACGATGATTGTGTTTTCTTTTGTGATTTTAACCTGTCTTGCACGGCCAAGTGAGGGAATCTGAGTGTCTTTAAGTTCAAGACCAAGGTCAGATGTGATAACTTCACCGCCTGTGAGAATTGCGATATCCTGAAGCATTTCTTTTCTTCTGTCACCGAATCCGGGAGCTTTAACTGCTACGCAAGTGAATGTGCCGCGGAGTTTGTTGACAAGGATTGTTGAAAGTGCTTCGCCTTCAACGTCTTCTGCAACGATAACAAGTTTTTTACCTGCCTGGAGAATCTGTTCAAGAAGAGGAAGAATTTCCTGAATGTTTGAAATTTTCTTGTCTGTGATAAGAAGGTAAGCATCATCAATAACTGCTTCCATTTTATCTGTATCTGTTACCATGTAGGGAGAGATGTAGCCTCTGTCAAACTGCATACCTTCAACTACATCGCTGTCTGTAACTGCAACTTTTGATTCTTCAACTGTGATAACACCGTCAGCAGTAACTTTTTCCATAGCTTCTGCAATGATTGTGCCCATTTCTTCGTCAGCAGAAGAAATTGTAGCGATTCTTGCAATATCGTTTGTGCTTGAAACAGGTTTTGAGTTTGCTTTGATAGCTTCGATAGCAGTTTCAACTGCTTTTTTCATACCTTTTCTTACAACCATGGGGTTTGCACCTGCTGCAACGTTCTTCATACCTTCGCGAACAAGAGCCTGTGCAAGGAGTGTAGCTGTTGTTGTACCGTCACCTGCAACGTCGTTTGTCTTTGTTGCAACTTCTTTAACAAGCTGTGCACCCATATTTTCAAAAGCGTCTTCAAGTTCAACTTCTTTTGCGATTGTAACACCGTCGTTTGTGATAAGGGGGGCGCCGTATTTTTTATCGAGAACTACGTTTCTGCCCTTAGGACCGAGTGTGATTTTTACTGTATTGCTGAGTTTATCAATACCGTTCTGTAATGCTTTTCTGGCATCTTCGCCGTAAATAATCTGTTTTGCCATGTTCTGTGTGCCTCCTAATTATTCTACAATTGCAAGGATGTCTGACTGACGAACAATTGTATATTCTTCTTTGTTAAGTTTAACTTCTGTACCTGCGTATTTGCTTGTGATAACTTTATCGCCAACTTTAACTGTCATAACTACTTCGTTACCGTCAACCATTCCGCCGGGACCTACTGCTACAACTTCTGCAACCTGAGGTTTTTCCTGAGAAGCAGATGCGAGAATAATTCCGCTGTTTGTGGTTTCTTCCATCTCAACAAGTTTAACAACAACTTTGTCTGAAAGGGGTTTGAGTGTCATAATAAATTACCTCCTATAAGTAATGATAATAAAACGAATTTGATTTTAGCACTCTTTAACCCTGAGTGCTAATTTATATTTTAGCCTATTTTTGGAAAAAATCAAGGGTTATTTCAAATGTTTACAAATATGTAATAAACTTTTCCATTATTTAACACCCATTGTGACATTGACACCGTGAGTTATCCAATATATAATTAGATATACAGCAAATCTCAAGAGGTAGGAAAATAATGACATACAGAAGAATTTTGTCCTTTCTTTTAGCCTTAAGCCTGACAGTTTCTTTGTTCTGTGTAACGGAAAGTTTTGCATCAGGTGCGGGAGACGGAAAAGGAATACTTGCCTACGGTGTGGATGTTTCATCCTGGCAGGGAAAGGTTGATTGGCAGAAGGTTAAGGCAGACGGGAAAACCTTTGCCATATTAAGAATTGGCACAACAAAGGGAAAAGATACATATTTTGAAGAAAATTATGAAAATGCGAAAAAAGCGGGAATGGATATCGGCTGCTATTTTTATACTTATGCTACAACGGTTGACGGTGCTCTGGCGGATGCAGAAAAAGTTCTTTCCTGGCTTGACGGAAAACAACTTGAATATCCAGTATATTATGATATGGAGAATTCCGCTCAGCTTGAAAACGGTCTTACAACTCAGAAGCGTACCGAAATGTGCCTTGCATTTCTTAACAAAATGTCAGAAAAGGGTTGGTACTCAGGGACATATGCCAATGCAAACTGGTTTACCAACTATCTTGACAAAGGAAAGTTGGGTGAAAAATACGAACTGTGGCTTGCTGCCTGGAGAAACGACGGCATACCCTCAAAGGATTACAGTTCCCAGTACGGCTTGTGGCAATATACAGATTCGGGAAAAGTAAACGGAATTTCCACGGCAGTTGACCTTGACGTTGCATATAAAGATTATCCCACCATTATGAAAAACGGCGGATTCAACGGATATAACGCAGTTTATGAGGATGTTGACGAGGAGTGGATTATCACCTCGTCAAACGGAGTGAATGTACGCAAAGGCGCAGGAACTTCTTTTGAGATAACAGGTTTTCTGCCTTGTGATGCGAGAATACACATTACTGCAAAAATGAAAGGCAACAATTATACATGGGGTAAGATAGGTGAGAATCAGTGGTGTGTGCTTGATTTTGCAGAGAAGACAGTTTCAGAGCTTGTAGCTGCAAATGAAAGTATTATAATTGAAAACAATCTGATTGTCGGTATTGAAGAAGGCGTTCAGGTAAGCGAAGAAATGTTTGCAGTTTCCGGTCTGGCAGACATAGAGATAAATCCCGGAAAGAACGGATATGGCACAGGCACAGAGGTTAACCTGATTTTAGGTGAAAGTATAGTCAATACATATTATGTTACTGTTGCGGGAGATATTAACGGAGATTTATACATAGACGCTTTTGATTTGTCATGGAGTCTGGCGATTACAAATTTTCAAGTGTCTTTTGATGAATCATCACCATATTTTGTTTCAGCAGATGTTAACCAAGACGGTGTATGTGATATTTATGACAGTGAAATAATATCAGCAATGATGTTGTATTATGATGTAAGCACAAACCAAACAGAAGTAAAGGAGTAAATTTATGAAAAAATTGACAGCTGTTTTTCTCTCGGTAATTATTATTTTATCACTTCTTCCGACGACTTCTTTTGCCCAGGCAGGAGGAAATGTTTACTATGTAAGTTCCTCAGGCTCGGATGAAAACAGCGGTACAAGCGAAGAAGCTCCATGGAAAACTCTTGCAAAGCTTTCTGCACAAACATTCAGTGCCGGTGACAAAATTCTCTTTAAAAGGGGAGATGTTTTTGAAGGCAAATTTATCGCTCACGGAAACGGAACGGAAAACAATCCTATCCTTGTATCGTCCTACGGCGATGAGAATGAAGATAATCCGATTCTGAGAACATCTGCAGAGGATCGTGTTTTTATTATCGAAAACGTAGATTTCTGGACTGTTGAAAATCTTACTTTTACTTCACCAAATGGCGGAGGTATTCTGATAAATGCCTGGCACGGCAAGGCTATGAAGAATATAACTGTCAGGAATTGCTCTTTCTATGATGTCTATTATAAAGATGTGCCCGTAGGTAATGGCGGATTTGCACCCGTTTTTATAAATTCTTTGGGTAAAGGCTCACTTATTGAAAATCTGACGCTTTCAGACCTTGACATATCATATTGCGGTTACGGTATACATATGGGTGGAAATACGATTGAATTCTCACCTGATACTTTTGTTTCACCAGAGGAATCGTACCATAGAAACATTCTTTTTGAAAATGTCAATATGACTGAAATTCTCTATGACGGAATTGCGATTTGTTCAAGCTATAATATGACAATCAGAAACTGTTCACTTTTGAGAACGTCATTGCTTGAAAACTGGTATACAGCACCGCTCTGGATGCACCATGCAAAATATGTTACTGTTGAGAACTGTGAAATTGCAGGTAGCGAAAACTCAAAGGACGGAATGGCGATTGATTTTGACGGTTGGACTTCGGACAGTACGTATCAGTATGTTTATTCACACGATAATGTGAGATTTATGAAAAACTGTGTTTACGACAATACTACTAAAAACCAAAATTGCACAGTAAGATACTGTCTCTCTGTTAATGACAATGAACTTGAAAATGGCATCGGAATGTTAAGTTCGGGAACAACTGCCTGGGAGGGCGGATGGCCTGAAGAAGATTTGCCCACCGGTATGTACAATTTCAAGTTTTATAACAATACAATAATCAATGCTTCTAATTTCCGTTTGTGGACTTTACGCGACAGCCTTATTCAGAATAACATTTTTGCATTTTCGCCGGGAAGTTACATTTACCTTTCCTCCTATGTAGGCTCAGATGATCACAGCGGAGATAACAAATACAATATTAACGGTGATCATAAGAGTAAATTTACGGGGATAATGTCAAACAACTGTTTTTACCAGACATCTGTAAACAGAGAATCAAAGGATAGCATTTATGCGAATCCCATGTTTGCCGGAGATGATTTTACAGATAAAAACAGTTTTGCCCTTTCTTCTGCATCGCCGTGTATAGGCGCAGGTGTTAAGGTTGAAGATGATATGGGTGAGCAGGATTTCTTTGGCAATAAAATAACATCCGAAACAGTACATAATATTGGCTGTTATGAGGGTGACGGTGTTGAAAACGGTGCACAGTACACGGTTTTCCAACGTCTTATTGATGCGGTAGTTTCTGTTTTTGCAAGGCTTATCGGTGTTTTGACGGGAATGTACAAGGTAGTTAAAACATATCTTTAAAATTTTCAAACAAATTAAAAAGAAAAACAGGTGTCTGTACGGTAAGCACAGACACCTGTAAATTTTTTATGATTTTAAGCTTTCGGATTGACGATATCTCGCCAGTCAAGGTCGCCTCTTTCAAGGCTGTGGATAAGAGCTTCTGCAGTTGCAATGTTTGTTGCAACGGGAATATTGTGAACGTCGCAGAGTCTCAGAATATTTTCTTCGTTAGGTTCTGACGGCTTTCTGCTGAGAGGGTCGCGGAACATAAGAAGAAGGTCGATTTCGTTATATCCGATTCTTGCGGCAATCTGCTGGTCGCCACCCTGTGAACCGCTGAGGAAACGCACCACGTTAAGGCCTGTTGCTTCTGCTACAAGTTTACCTGTAATACCTGTAGCGCAAAGGTTGTGTTTACTGAGAATTCCGCAATAAGCAATGCAGAATTGAGTCATAAGTTCTTTCTTGGCATCGTGGGCAATAAGTGCAATATTCATTTAGTCATACTCCTTTCAATTTGCTGTAAGTGGACATTAGAGTACTTTACTAATTTATTATAATACAGGTTTTGACAAAATTCAATAGGAAAATTGAATTTTTATGCAACCATATCAGCAATAGCTTTTACAAGTTTAATAAAGTTATTAGTGTTATCAACCTTTATTTCTTCAGTTACGGGTACAAGTGAGTCTCCGTCAAGCATAACAAACTGAGGATGAGCAGGGTCTGTGAAGACAGTAGGCTGTCCGTCATAGAGGATTGCCCAGTCTGTGAAGTCCATATAAGGGTCGGGAGAAACAGCGTGGTTGATACCTCTGATAAACCATGTATAATCAGGGAAAAGACAGGTTGAAGCATCTACAAGTTTGTCTTTTGAATAATATTTTGCATTGGGTGAATTAAAATCAAGGTCAAGAGTTTTGCCGTAAGGAGCGGTGGTTGCACCGAAGCTTGTGTATTTTGTTTCAACCAGCATATCACCCATGTTTACACTTCCCTCGTAAACAGGGATAGGAGCGAAGTTGTACTGAGAGAAGAAGAGGATGTCAACACCGTTTTCTTTTGCTTCTTTCAGCATTTTTTCAAGGTTTTTCTGAACATTGTAGTGGTAATCGTCGATTCTGTCAATAAGTACCGCGTATTTTTTATCATCACCGAACATTGCTTTTTTAGCATTTTCATAGTAAGAATCGGGAACGAATGTCCACAAAGCGGGCCATGTTGCAAAAGCATCAATGAGGACCTCATCATAAAGAGTGTCAAGAGTTTCACCTACAAGGGCATCGTTGAGCCAGTTGCAGATTGAGTTGAGAATACCCATATCATCAAGAACACCCATAAGTGCAGAAACTAATTCGCCTGATTCTGTGCCTTCAACAAGTGATGAAACAAAAGCAGCAACCTCTGAGCCTTTGTCTTTCAATGAAAGGTCTTTTGTGAAAAGCTGACCTACAAGGTTAATGCCGTTGAAAGCTGCAGCAGTAAAGCAGAATTTTTCAACAGATTCGTAACCGTATTTGTAAAGATAAGCACCCGCAATACAGTTACCTTCACTATGACATTTGATAACAACTTTATCGTGACCTGTTGTCTTCTTTATTTCTTCAATATATGTGTTCAGGTCATCTGCAATAACCATAGGGTCAAGACGCCAGTCATATTCAAAGTCGTATTCAGCCAGTTTTCTTTCTACGGCAGAAGCATCTGCTGTAAAGTTTTTGTGTTTGTCAATGTTTGTAGGGTCTGAGTCATCAGGAATAATATTGCTCAGCGATTCACCGCCGTATGAGCAAGTCAGGTCACCCATAATTCCGTCAAGAATTGCACCTGCACTTTTGCTGAAAGCCTGAGCATTTCCCGAAATGAGTGTGACAACCGCTACGATAATATCGTCGATAAGCGGAACGATTTTGTTGCCGTCAAAAGCAAAAGCGTTTGTAAGAGCGCCGTCGTCTTCAATCTTGAAGATTCCGCCGCCGAAACCTCTTACATAAACTACAGGAGAAGTGCCACAATTACATCCTTGTGAATCTGCCATTACACTTACGGGAATTGCAACTGCAATTACAAGTGCAAGGATAAAACTCAGAACTTTTTTCATTTCTATCACCTTTCTTTATCTGTTTATTTTGTGGGAGCAGGTCTGTGTTTTGCGGTGAATTCAGTAACGTCAATTCTGATTACTGCAACAACACTGACAAGTTTCTCGTTAAATTCAAAATCTTTATTTGTCTGTGTTTTCATAAGATATGTAAGAGCCTGCATTTTTTCTTCAGGGTCTTCAAGAATGGTAGCTTTACCTTTACCCATAATTGAAGAATAAGTTATGCCGTATTTACAGGCAACTTCACCCTCAAAGGGAACAATGTCGCAATCCATTTCAAAGAATACTTTAGGGTTTGCTCTCATCAGGTCGATTTTCCTGCCTCTTCTTGCTCCGTGGAGATAGAGGGTAAGTTTCTCGTTTTCATAAGTATATCCGTAGTTCATAGGCACAACGTATGCCTCATCACCATCAACAAGACCTATGCGGACCACCTTTGATTTGTCGAGAATTTCAAGAATTTTATTTATATCTGTGACTTCTCTTTCACGTCTTGTCATTCCGTTCATTTTTATTCTCCTTTTACAATTCTTATTGCCATATCTGTGTCCTTTGGTTTTTCACCTATGTAGTATGTACCGAAACGTGTTGCTGTGAACTCATTTTCTTCATAAAATTCCCCTGTTATGGGGTCAAACCACTGATAAATATATTTTGTGTCAGGGTCAAGGTTGCCCACAGTTCCTGTTTTGATTCCGCCGTAGAACCTTGTGTTTGTTTTCTCTGCAACTGTTTTGTCAGTGAAAGAATAGAAGTAAATAACAATTTCACTGTTGTCAGCATTACTTGCATAAGTGTAATAAACGTTGGTGCAAGGCGCGAAATATGCAAGGTTATCAAAGCGGGGAATAAGGTTATACCACTCAGTTTTTTCAAGGAAATTTTTCATATATCCTGTCTGGTATGAACTTGCGTATTCAAGTGAGTCCTGCCATGTAGCATTTATTTTTTCTTCACTTGTTATTGTGTCAACGCCGTCAGAACTGTCATTTTCTTCGTCATAAATGTTGAGATAACTCCAGGTGTCGTGACCGCCCCAACCGTAGCCGTACATTCCGTTAAGGAATGATGTCCAGCCCTGCATTCTTGCACCGAAGTTCTTAGTCCACAGGTAGCAGTACTGTCCCTCGTAATTTATTACGGGTTTACCCTGAGAGTTGTACCAGAAATCTTTTTCTTTTGTGAAAGAACTCTGTTCTGTCTTGTCGGGAGTCCATTGTGCTGCATAGAAAGTATGTGCTTTTACATCACGGAAACAGGAGGCTACCGCATCTCCGTTAAAATAAATTTTGCATTTGTCAGTCGTACCTTTGCCGTTACCGTAGGCTGCGGTTATTCCGCTGTTTTCCTGATGTGCTGTCAATGGGTGGGTATAGGGGTCATATTTTGCAATATATTCTGCAACAAGCTTATAGGGGTTGTTTATATAATTCCAATCAGGGTGAGTTGTTTCGTTCCAATAGAAATCGTTATCAACTTCCTGACCAAGAGTCCACATAACAGGGTAAGCACTGTAACGTGCAACCCAGTAACGTGAAATTTTTTCAAGATAAGTTTTTGCTTCATCAGACAGTTCTTTCATTCCGTCTGAAATAATTTTATCTGAATATCCCCCATTGTTGGCAATAAGAAGCTCCATAGAATAGGGGAAGAAGAACTGTGCATTTGCGTGAACAAGTCCGTTATCAGCAATTATTTTAAACTTTTCATCATTTATACGGAACCCTGCCATTTCATACTCATCAATGCCGTTTGCCATATCAAAAGCTGCACCGATAGGCTCACTCTGGAAAACTGTGAATCCCTGAGAAACTCTCTTTTCGCAGATTGTTTTCACCATATCCACAGTCTCGTCTCCAAGACTCCAGTGTGTGTCACCGAGATAGAAGAAGGGTGTGCCGTCAGCATAAGTGAAATATTTTTTACCGTATGCTGTTGTGACAAAACCGTGTTTGTAAATATCAAGTTCTCCCGAATATTCGGTGCAGATTACTTTGCCTGTTCTGTTGTGAAGTGAGGAGTTTTCTGCATCGGTGCAGACTGTTCTGAAATACCATTCACCTGATTCAGGACAAGCAAAACGGATTTTCCAGGTGTTACCACCGTCCCAGAAAGCGGGAATAGTGTAAACCTTGCCGTTGCCGTAAAGGAGCATATCAACGTCAACATCTTCGAAAGGATTTTCATATGTCTTTTCACTTGTAAAAGAGATTTCGTTTGCAACCCAGGTTTCAGCAGTAAGAGTCTGTTCGGGGTCTATGTTTATTTCACCTGTGTATTCTTTATAAGACGGTGAAAATTCAGGTGCTGTGGGAATGTCAAGTTCGTTTGTTTTAGCAATTGTATTCCAGAATCTTCCCAGAAGACTTACAAAGTTAGTCCCGTGTTTTTCAAAGAAATTTATAAAAGCAGGAATGCTTCCGCCTTCTGACTCCGCAGAAGCAGGAAGAGAAAAAGCGGAAATTAAAATTATCATACTGAGAAGTAATGAAATAAATTTTTTCATATAAATCACCTTAGTTCCTTTTCAAAAGACATACGGTCTCACAATGGGCTGTTCGCGGAAATAAATCCACGGGAGTTGCTTCAATAACTTCGAAGTTATAATCTCTGAAAATCTCGCAGTCTCTTGCAAGTGTTGCAGGGTCGCAGGAAACATAGACAACTCTTTCAGGGTCAAACTCTGAGATTGTTTCG
>JAZRQI010000305.1:0-9068 GCA_045649705.1 Acutalibacteraceae bacterium | reverse complement strand
AGAATTTTGCTTGGTACACATGCCCCGCAGATAAGGTGGATAGTATTGTAAAATTTATTGGTGTCCCTACCGATGATAAAACTTAACAGCAACACAAAAACCCGTGGAGTGATCCACGGGTTACTTGTTTATATCGCGTATAACGGCATCGAAACGCGTTTTCTGTTTTGACAACAAATCTGCTTTAAATATAACGATAACGCGTTCAGCGCCCTTTCAAGGCTCAGATTCTACTATTCAAACGATATCGTCAACATTTAAATCATTTTAAAATGTCTTAACGCATCTGTTATGGCATCTTCATTCTTTTTGGGGCAGGGCGGAACTTTATGTCCTTCTTTACCTTTGTTATAGTTTTCTCTTTCAATAATGCCAAGCTTTGTTTTTGTCTGTGCTATGTTGAGCGATGTTACTTTAAATCCGTATTTATTAAGCACATATTCCTTGATTTCACTATAGGTTGCTTTCATTTCAGCAGAGGTTATATCAAGGTCATCAAGGTCTAAATCAATGCATATATGTGTATCTGCTCTGCGTTGGGACAACAGTGCAACCGTCTCACAATGATTTGTCATTGGGAAAAGGTCGTAGGGACATATGTTTTTTACCTTGTATCCGCCTTTTACGAGAGTATATAAATCTCTGCCCTGAGTTTCGGGGTTACAGGATATATAAATAATTTTCTTAGGATTCAGTTTTAAAACGGAGTGTAAAAATTTCGGTGTGCTTCCCATTCTGGGAGGGTCGAGGAAGACTACATCTGCCTTGTTTTCTTCTGCATAACTTTTAAGGAAATCAGAGGCATCCGCACAGTAAAATTCAACATTATTTATGCCGTTTAATTCAGCGTTTTCTTTTGCATTTTTAACTGCATCTTTCACGTTTTCAACTGCAATTACTTTCTTTGCTTTCTTACTTGCAATAAGTCCTATTGTACCGATTCCGCAGTAAGCATCGATTACAGTTTCTCTGCCTGTAAGAGAAGCCAGTTCAATTGCTTTGGTATAAAGCTTTTCTGTCTGAACTGGATTTATCTGATAAAAAGAATTTGCAGAAATTTTAAATCTGAGTGAGCACAAGATATCTTCTATGTAGGGCTTGCCGAAAAGAACTTTCTGAGTTTTGCCAAGAACTAATTTATCAGATTTGCCGATTGTCTGAATGATTGAAGTTATCTGAGGATGAAGTTCAACCAGATCTTTGACGAAATTATTTCTCTGGTCAAATTTTTCTTCTCTTGTTGCAAGAACTACCATTATTTCTCCGCTTTTGAAACCTGAACGGATAAGAACGTGGTGGAGAAATCCTGTGCCGTTTGCAGGGTTAAATACAAAAATGCGGTATTTTTTAATTAACTTTTTGATGTCGGCAACAATCGCACTTGCTTTTTCGTTTTCAAGCAGACAGGAAGTAACTCCCACAATTCCTCCTGTGGAAGACTGATAAATACCTGAGATTAAATTGCCGTGGCGGTCTTTTCTGAAAACTGTCTGAACCTTATTTCTGTAATGGTAGGGGTTGTCCATAGGGACAATTTTTTCTACTCTTCCGTATTTACCCAGAGAACGTACGCATTTGATTTCTTTAAAGCGGAGCTGCTCAGGGTAGTCCATATTCATCAGCTGACAGCCGTTACATTTTTTATAAACACTGCATTTCATAAAACTTCACCTCTATGTTACTTTTAAGTATACCATAGAGGTGAGATTTTATCAATTGCTGTTAAAATGATTTTTTATATTTTCGTAAATTTCAATGATTTTAAAGCGGGGTTCATATTTCGGGTCTGATTCCACAAGTCTGATTTCGTCTTCCGTAAAAAACAGATTCATATCAGGCTGTGCAGTAGGAATACAAAGAGGAGGGAACATAACGCACCACCAGTTCTGTCCCGAACTTTCTCCGATGAGCACCCTGACCGCCTTATATCTTCCTGCAGGAAGAGTTATGTTTTCGTATGTTCTTGTTGTGAAATATTCATCAGTTACCGTGATTTCTACATCATAATCAAATCCGTTTTCTTTGATAACTTTTTCGGCAGTTTCAATGAGGAGTTCTTTTTCTTTCTCGATTTTTTCTTCTGCATTTTCTTTTGTGACTGAATCGTCAAAAATATTTTTGCCTTTTTCTAAAAGAGCATCACGGACCTTTAGTTTAAGCTGTTGGTCTTCTTCCGAATCAGAATTTGCAAGAACATGAAGGCGGAGAACGTCTCCTCTTATTTCTTCACAGGTTGAAGCAAATCCCGTAATGCTGAATATGATAGTGACAACAAAACCGACTAAAAGAGATAACTCGAATATTTTAATTTTTTTCATAAAAAACACCGTCCTTTTCACAGAGATTATGGACGGTGTTAAATAAGTTTATTCAATTATTTCCAATGATTTTGAAACGGGCTGTGCGACAAAAACATCTTTAGTGATTGATTTTAATTTTTCAGCACACATTTCGGCGTCTTCTTTGTTTTCAAAAACTCCATAAACTGTGGGTCCGCTTCCGCTCATAAGTGAGAGTTTTGCATTGTGTTCTCTCATAATTTTTTTGATTTCAACTCTTTCGGGAACTTCGATTACCTGTTCAAACACATTTGCTGAAAGTCTGCACATTTCATCGAAGTATCCGTTTGCAGCGGCAATGAGCATTTTTTCTCGTTTAGGTCTTCTGATATATGAGGCGTTATCAAAGCTTTCGTATGCTTCTTTTGTGGATACACCCATCTGAGGTTTTGCAAGAACAAATTGACATTGGGGGATGTCTTCAAGAGGTGACACAACGTCACCGATGTTCTGAGCAAGACAGGTGCCTCCCACAATACAGAAAGGAATGTCAGCGCCGACTTTCTTGCCGATTCTGCAAAGTTCTCTTTCCGTAAGATTTGCACCGAAAAGTTCATTCAATGCTTTTATTACCGCAGCACCGTCAGCACTTCCGCCGGCAAGACCTGCTTCGGAGGGTATTGCTTTTTCAATGTCGATACAGATTCCGCAATTATCAATCTGTGTCGCATCAAAAAATGCACGTGCTGCTTTGTGGGCAATATTCTTTTCGTCTGTGGGGATTCCCTCTTTGTTACAAGTGATAGTAATTTTTTTTGAATCGTTTTTAGTTACTGTCACTGTATCATAAAGAGAAACAGACTGCATAATCATCCAGAGGTTATGATAACCATTTGGAAGTGTACCGAGAATATCCAGCATTAAATTCACTTTTGCATAAGCTTTGATTTTCATAAAATCACCTTATTCTATGGGTATGAGCACGGGTTCTCTTGACTGGAAAAGTGCGATTGAATCAAATCCGCAATCAACGGCAAGCTGCATACCTCTGTCAATACCCGCACCTACGTGTTCGGCAAAGTGTGAGTCAGAACCGAGAGTTATGAATTCACCGCCAAGGTCTTTGAAGCGTTTTACCACATCTTTGTCAGGCATTGTTCTGCCGATTTTCTGACGGTAGCCTGAAGTGTTTATTTCAAGAGCCTTTCCTTTTTCAACAAGTGTTTTAAGGATTTCGTCAATTATATCACTGTAACGGTTAAGGTCAACTGTATAACCCTGGTCGCCTACCATATATCTCAGAGGATAAGTCAGGTGAGCAAGAGTGTCAAATTTACCCCAACGTGCAAGTTCAAGTTCTTCCTCGAAATATTCGTCAAGGAGTTTGTAAATATCATAGGAATCATATTTCAGTTCGCAGAAGTCAGGCATATCGCGGAGATTATGGATTGAACCGATAACCTGGTCGTAATTGAATCTTGAAATAATGTATTCCGCAGTAGGCTTGTCATAAGTGGGCTGACCGAGTTCAATACCTGCATTTACAAGGAGTTTACCTGTGAAAGCAGACTTTGCTTTTGAAACTTCAAAGAAAGAATGGAAGTCGGACTGGTCAAAATGTCTTTCTTTGTAAAAGTCAACTTCGCAGTGGTCTGTGAACGTAACTGAACGAAGACCTGCTTTTTCTGCTGCTTCGCACATAAACATAGCGGAGTGGTTTCCGTCAAAGGAATTGTCTGTATGAACGTGCATATCGAGAATGTTTTTGAATGCCAAATAAGGTCGTCCCTTCTGAATAAGTATATTATGCCACTATTTTACTCTACAAATGAAAAAAATGCAATAACAAAAGATAAATTTGCAATTAAAATGATATTGTGATATAATTAACGAAATTGAGCAAAAGGAGAATTTTTATGAGAGCAGTAGTAACAGTTGTTGGTAAAGATATGGTAGGTATTCTGTCAAAGGTTTCAGGCATCTGCGCCGAAAACAGAATGAATGTTATTGAGGTTTCACAGACAATTCTCCAGGATATGTTCTGTATGATTATGCTTGTTGAAACTGCTGATGAAAGTGCAAATTTTGCAGCATTCGCAGATTCACTCAAGGCTGAAGGCGAAAAGCTCGGTCTTGTTATTCATGCAATGCACGAAGATGTTTTCAATTCAATGCACAGAATTTAACGAAAGGGTGATTGCTTCATGATTAACACAGGTGATATTCTTGAAACCATAGGTATGATTCAGAATGAGCACCTTGATATAAGAACAATAACAATGGGTATTTCACTTCTTGACTGTTGTTCAGGTGACATTGACGTTTCATGCACAAAAATATATGACAAAATCACACGTCTTGCATCAAACCTTGTAAAGACAGGTGAGGATATAGAAAAGGAATACGGTATTCCTATTATAAACAAGAGAATTTCCGTAACTCCCATTGCTATGATTTTAGCTTCTTCAGGCGGAGACCCGGTGAAATACGCTCTTACTCTTGAAAAAGCATCAAGAGAAGTTGGCGTAAACTTTATCGGCGGATATTCTGCTCTTGTGCAGAAAGGTTTTGCACAGGGTGACGAGGCTCTTATCAGAAGTATTCCCGAGGCACTTTCAAGAACAGACCACATTTGTTCAAGTGTCAACATCGGTTCAACAAAAACAGGTATCAATATGGATGCCGTTAAACTTATGGGTAATGTTATCAAGAGTGCAGCTTATGCTACCGAGGACAGAGATTGTATCGGTGCTGCAAAGCTTGTTGTTTTCTGTAATGCTCCCGATGACAACCCCTTTATGGCAGGTGCGTTCCACGGTGCAGGTGAGGCTGACTGTGTAATTAACGTAGGTGTTTCAGGTCCCGGTGTTGTAAGAAGTGCACTGACTAAAATTCCTGATGCAAATATTACGGAAGTTGCAGATATGGTCAAGAAGACTGCATTCAAAATTACAAGAATGGGTCAGCTCGTAGCAAACGAGGCGTCAAGAAGACTTGGCGTTCCTTTCGGTATTGTTGACTTGTCTCTTGCTCCCACACCTGCAGTCGGTGACTCTGTTGCATATATCCTTGAGGAAATGGGACTTGAGCAGTGCGGTGCTCACGGCACAACAGCCTGTCTTGCACTTCTCAACGATGCAGTTAAAAAGGGCGGTGTAATGGCGTCTTCTCACGTCGGCGGTCTTTCAGGTGCATTTATCCCTGTCAGCGAAGATGCAGGTATGATAAATGCAGCAAGAAGCGGTTGCCTTACAATTGAAAAGTTAGAGGCAATGACAGCAGTGTGCTCGGTTGGTCTTGATATGATAGTAGTTCCCGGTGATGTAACACCTGAAATTATTTCTGCAATTATTGCAGACGAAGCAGCAATCGGTATGATTAACTCAAAAACAACTGCAGTAAGACTTATCCCTGCAATCGGCAAGGAAGTCGGTGACGAGTTGAACTTCGGCGGACTTTTAGGCAGTGGTCCCGTAATGAGAGTGAATATGGCATCTCCCGAAAAATTCATTTCCCGCGGCGGCAGAATCCCTGCTCCCATACAGAGTCTTAAAAACTGATTTAAAATGAAAAACCTCCCGATAACGGGAGGTTTTCTTTTTAAGTATTTACATAGTAACTCGTACTGTTATAATACTTTTTGCGGGGATATTAATTTTTGATTTGAATTCACCCTCATAAATTTTTTCGCAGTTATGTGTTTCATCAGTGAGATAAATTTCTGAATTTCCCAGAAGTCCGCCCAGTTTTAAAGTTTCGCCGTTTTCTTCGGGATTTACTATTACAATAACAGTTGTGTTCTCGTTTGTGAATGCAACTGTTTTTATTTTTGTTTCTTCAAGGAAATTATCAAAGACCCTGACTCTTGTCATGCCTTTTTCAATGAAAGATGTGAAGTGTTTGAAAGCGTAATATCTGTTGTATGTTACAAGCTCTCCGTCAACTCTGTCAAGGAGTCCGTCACCGTTTACTGCAGTCCAGCTCTGCCAGGAAACGGCATTCATTTTTGTCAGGTCATCAACAATAACCTGAGCCATATGAAGTCCGCTGTCAATTGTTCTGCTGTCAATGGTAAGAGGAAGTTCGCACCATTCACTCATTTCATATTTTTTATCCGGATAATCTTCTCTGATTTTTTTGCCTACCTGTTCTTTTTCTTCACTCTTTGTATCCATCCAATATGAGTGACCTGCAAAAGAATCGCAGAAGTTATCCAGTATTTCACTTGCAAAAAACTTTTCAACATATTGGTAATGTGCCCAGGTCATTTCTCCGCTTTCAGGACCGCTTAATTCATAGGGTGAGTTTCTTTTCTGCATCTCAGTTGCGAAAAGCTCAAGAAGTTCAATGGTCTCATCAATTTCGTAGTGGCAACCTTCCTGGCCTACCCATTCTCCACCCCATGACCACTGGGGTTCATTTATGGGAGAAATTGCATAAACGGGATAACCTTGTGCAACAAACCAATCGGCAATAGTCAGAACATAATCAACAAAAGCCTGATAGTTTTCTTTTGGAAGATTTGAAACGTATTGTTCAAGACCGCCTGAGGCGTGACCGCTTTTTGTCATTGAGAAATGAGGACTGTTGCAGAAAAGTATAACTTTTTCAGCACCGTATTTTACTGCAAGGTCAAGCATACGACGAGCATTTTTGTCACGGGAAAAATCGTATTCATATTCACCTGTTTCTTCATTAAGAACATAAAAACTTTCTGTTCTTCGTGAAGTGTCCCAGATTCTGCAATCGGGGTTGTCTGCTTCTCCTCCGCCGATGTTGTAACGGAAAATTTTAAGACCTAATCCCTCTTCTTCGTCATATAATTTTTTTGCGATTTCGTCAGCCATTTCAGCGTCTTCAATTGTCTGAGCCCACCAGCAGGAGCTTGTTCCGAATTCTTCAAAGGTCTGATATTTTTTCGTTCTGTCAATCAAAATTTCATGCCTCCCCATAAGTCCTGAACACCACATAAGACAGAATTGGATTATCGCCAGAAAAAGTGAAATAATTTTCAGCATTTTTATTTACCTCATATTTTTATTTGCAAAATCATTGTACACCACCGATTGTTTTTTTACAAGTAAAATGTTGACAAATTTTTTATGTGTTGGTAAAGTAAATAAAGAGGTGATACTATGACCTGTGAAAACTTTGAAACGTTGAATCAATACAGCAGGAATTTTACTGACCCGCCACTGAAAATACGTGAAGCGGGCAGAGGTATTGTTGTTGAAAATAACAAAATTTTACTTACTCACGAACTGAATACGGGTGTTTATATGTCTCCCGGCGGAGGTCTTGAAGAAAACGAAACGCTTTCTGAGTGTTGTGTAAGAGAACTTCGTGAAGAAGCGGGTGTTGAAGTAAAACCAGTCAGACAGTTTCTCAGAATAAAAGAGTATTGTCCCGAATGTCTGTATGTGAGCAATTATTTTATCTGCGAAAAAATCGGTGAATGCAGTCAGTCACTGACAGAAATTGAAGTGGAGCACGGTGCAGTGCCTGAATGGGTAGAGATTGAAAAGGCACTTGAACTTTTCGGAGAATATCAGACTAAACGTGAAGATATAGGAAGCTTGTATCTGCGTGAATATACGATGCTCAACAAATATCTTGCATTGAAAAAAGATTGACAGATAAAATATAAAAAGACTATAATGTACTTAGCAAATTTCGGAGGTGTTGTTTATGTTACAGCAAAAAATTATCGCATTTTTCACCGCGCTTATGACAGTTTTAAGTCTGTGGTTCTGTCCTGCAAAACCTGAAGAGGGTATTTTTAATGATACAGAACCTTTTACAAAAACTGCTTTTGATGAGGGTGAATATGAATTGAAAGAAAATGACCTTGTGGTTTCAGTTGCAGGTGATGATGAAAACCCCGGAACTGAGGAATTACCTCTTAAAACGCTGAGAGGTGCAAAAGAGAAACTTAAAAATACAGACGCTGATGGCGAAATAACCGTATGGTTCAAAGAAGGCAGTTATGTTATTGATCAAGAGATAAAATTCGATTCTTCCGATAAACAGAATGTTACATACAGAAGCGTTCCCGGTGAAGATGTTGTTTTCACAGGTGCAATGGAAATTACGGACTGGACAGAGGGAGAAATAAACGGTGTAAAAGCACTGGTAAGTGATATTGACACAGACGAAATTTATTTCCGCACTCTTTTCAAGGGTGAAACAAGACTTCCTGTGAGCGTATGGCCGAAAGAAGGGTCTTTTACTGCAAAAGGTGCTGATATAAAAGATGCACTCTATCCTGAGGATACAACAGGGTATTTCAAACTTCATACGGCTTTTTATGCGAAAGAAAATGAAATAATGGATTTTGCAAACGTAAGAGATGTGAATGTCCGTATTATGCATAAATGGTGCGACGATATTCTTCCTCTCCGTTCGGTTGATGTGAAGACAGGAAGAATTGAAGTCAGAAAACCTGCTGCAATGACAATTGAAGTTGATGACAACTATGTTTACGAAAATGTACGTGAAGCGGTAAGTAACCCTGGAGAGTGGTATCTGGATAGAGCGGAAAAGAAGCTTTATTACATTCCCTGTGAAGGTGAAACTGCAGAAAATCTTGTGCTCTCTGCACCGGTTACAGACAGTTTTATGTCCTTTGACGGTGTTGATAACGTAACCTTCAGCGGTATCAGATTTATAAATACAGACTGGGATTTTGTATCGGGCACTCTCAATATCTGGCCCATTGACAGAACAAATCCTCTTCTTGACGAAATGGAATATGAGGGTACACATCCACAGGCTTCTTATGAAGTGCCT
>JAZRQI010000304.1:0-3853 GCA_045649705.1 Acutalibacteraceae bacterium | reverse complement strand
TGCACTTGAAATAATCAATGAGGAGATTGTACCTGCACTTGACTCAGTTGGTGAAAAATTTGAGAAAAAGACACTGTTCCTGCCCCAACTTCTGATGAGTGCAAACTCAGCAAAAAACGCTTTTGATGTGATAAAACAGACAATGTCAGGCGAAAAACAAACCTCAAAAGGCAAGATAATTCTCGCAACGGTCAAAGGTGATATTCACGACATCGGCAAAAATATTGTTAAAGTAATTCTTGAAAATTACGGCTATGACGTAATTGACCTCGGCAAGGATGTCAGTCCCGAAACAGTTGTTGACACAGCTAAAAAAGAAAACGTGAAATTAGTGGGCTTAAGTGCACTGATGACAACAACTGTTCCTGCTATGAAAGAAACTATCGCCCTTCTCAGCAAGGAACTCCCCCACTGCAAAACAGTTGTAGGAGGTGCAGTACTGACAGAAGAATATGCTGAAATGATAGGCGCTGACAAATATGCAAAAGATGCTATGGAAACAGTAAGATATGCAGAAAATATAGAGTTATAAAGCAAAAAGTGACTGACACAACGTCAGTCACTTTTTTTATCAATACTCTTTTTAATTGCATTATGAGGACAACTCTTTATACAGTCTCCGCAACGGATACACTCAATACTGTTGGGATTTTTGAATGTTTTTATATCCATATTACAGGCTTTCTGACAAGCTCCGCATGAGGTGCATTTCGTTTCGTCAATTCTGTATCTGTAAAGTGAAATCGGATTGAACAGACCGTATATTGCACCCAGCGGACAGAGGTAACGGCAGAAAGGCCTGTAAACTAACATTGAAAGGAAAATTACCACAACTAAAACTGCAATTTTCCAGGTATAGAGCCAACCTACAATACTTCTCAGTCCCTCATTCAGGATTGTAAGCGGAACACCTGCACCAAGTGTTCCCGACGGGCAGATGTATTCACAGAACCAGGGACTTCCCTGACCAAAAGCATCAACTGCGAACAATGGCAGAATTATAACAAACAATGCAAGAATCACAAATTTCAGCCATTTTAAGAATTTATCACCGGGAAGCTTTTTCAGCTTTTTGAAGAACGGGATTTTATACAACAAATCCTGAACAAGTCCGAAAGGACACAGAAAACCGCATACAAATCTGCCGAGAAACGCACCTATTATCATCAGAAAACCGAGAACGTAAAATGCAAATTTATAGTTACGGCTGCCAAGGGTTGCCTGTAATGAACCGATAGGACAAGAACCTAATGCACCGGGACAGGAATAGCAGTTAAGCCCCGGAACACAGACAGATTTTGTATTGCCCGTAAAAATCTTTCCCTCAACAAATCCCCTGACATATCCGTTTGAAAGAGCGGTAAAAACGAGCTGAACTATGAGCCTTGATTTACTTTTCAATTTTTGCAGAAACTCAGCCAATTCCAATACACTCCAGACAAATATTTACCGCTTTCCTGAGAACAACATCAAGCTCTCCGCGATAAATACCAAAAATCAAAAATCCAATCCCCAGAACTATCACAGAAACTGCAATTATATTCCTCTTTTTTTCACTCATTACATATTCTCCATAAGTCCGTTAATGATTTCTTTCCACTGTTCCTTGGAACGTGAACCAATATAACTCTGACCTACCTGATTACCGTTTTCGTCAATGAATATTGTTTCGGGAACTGATGTAACCTGATTGAGTTTTGCCTGATTAAGAGATGCTGAGGGCATAATGTGGAGATAATCGGCATTTGTTTCATCAATAATCTCTTTTGCAAGTTCAATCTGACCTGCATCAATATTTCCGTAATAATCTGTAACATCAACAGGAATACCGATAATCTGAAAGCCTTTGTCTGCATATTCTTTATTGATTTCTCCAAGGTCAGGCATTTCATTTATACAAGGGCCGCAGAACGTTGCCCAGATATTGACCATGGTAAGTTTCTTACCCTTGAAGACAGACTGGTCAACTGTGTTTCCATCAATATCTGTTGTAGAAAACGTTGAAAGTATACCGCTGTTATCCGAAATCTGTGTGCTATTCTGAGCTGGTTCATTTTCGACTCCGCTTTTATCACAACCTGTAAAAACAAGTAAAAACATCAGAACTGATAATATTAAACATATAACTTTTTTCATAAATAAAACTCCTTACGTTTTGTGATTTAATTATATAATCAAGCTGATGAGTTGTCAACTCATTAACCATTTATACTCTCACTCATATAATGGTAGTGAAGTTTTATAAATTTCAAAATCTATATGAGGAGGAGAACCAATGGCGGATAACAGAATGTGTAACCAATTCAAAGAAGCCGTTTGCATTGACACTTCAAGAATTTACGATTCCTGTTGCGACAGGGACTGTCTTTCTGACCTGCGAGTACATTTTACTGACGGTGCTCAGAACATTATCGACTGTGCCAAATCTGTCAGAACTAAAAAAGCGGAAATCATCAACACCTGTATCGACGTTGAAGAAGTACCTTTTAACAAAGGCTGTTTCTCAGTTGACATTACATTTTTCTTCAAAATTTATCTTGACGTTTTCACAACACCGGGTTGCGACACTCAGAGAGTATGCGGTCTTGCTACTTTCAGCAAAAAATGTGTTCTTTTCGGCGGTGAAGGCTCTGTCAAAACTTTCAGTTCCGAATACCGTTCCGATGACAATGACAAACAGTTACCCTGTGTAAAAACTGCACCGAGAGCAAAAGTTCAGACTGTTGACCCTATCGTTCTTGACACTGCACTGTGTAAGCCGGACGAATGTTGTGATGACTGTCAATGCAAAATCCCCTACTGTGTTGCAAACTGTTTTGACGGAGATTTCGGAAATTCAAGAGACGTAACTGCCGTTAAAGTTACTCTCGGTTTATTTACAATTGTTCAGCTTGAAAGAGATGTTCAGATGCTTATTCCCGCATACGATTTCTGCATCCCGAAAAAAGAATGCTGTTTTAACACTGAAGACCCCTGCGACTCTTTCAGAAAAATCAAATTCCCTACTAAGGAATTTTTCCCACCGTCAAAAAATTGCTGACAAAAAAGGCTGTATCGTGTTATCGATACAGCCAAATTTTTAAAACTCGTTTCTTGTAAGTAATTCACCTGTTGGTGTATATGTTTCCATTGCAGTGCAGTTATTGTTTTCGTCATACAGCCACTTGAAAACTGTATCCACAACACCCTCTGAATTGTAGCGGTTATGCTTCAACTTAATATACATATCTCCTCTGTCGGTTTTTACTTTTTTGTATTCGTAATCCTTGTACATATATTCAAGTTCTGTTTCAGAATTATATACTGCCATCTGAGTGATATTTGAGTTTTTGTCGTATTCGTAAGTGACCATATTCACAAGTTTATCATCCTTGTCATAGTTACTTTCTTTCTCAATCTGTTTGTTCTCGTTATATGTCACAACATTGATACTCGTGATTTCACCGTCAGGATTGCGGTAAACAGTTTTGAGTGTTCGGGTCTTTTTATTGTATGAGGTTTCGATTTCAGGAATTTCACCTTTGAGTGTTGTGGTCTCAGTTGACTGTTCGTTTCTGTCCACCTTTTCACATCCTGCGAAAACTGCCGTAAGACAGATAACTGTTAAAAACAACGCAATAATTTTCTTCATAGTAACACCTCGTTATTTCTTTCTGGCATCAAGCAAATCAACGTATTTTTCTTTAAATTCTTCAAAAGTTCCGTTATCAAGTGCTCCCCTGATTTTCTCCATAAGTGTGTTGTAAAAATACAGGTTATGTGCAACTGCGAGACGAAGACCAAGCACTTCTTTACTCTTGAAAAGATGACGGATATATGCTTTTGAATGACGCTGACAGGTAGGACACTGACA
>JAZRQI010000303.1:0-5334 GCA_045649705.1 Acutalibacteraceae bacterium | reverse complement strand
CACAATTACGCCTATAAGCAGAAGACTACCGACAGGTATCAGCATTGCATAAATTCTGTTGATTTTAAGCATAATGTCAGTTAATTTGTCATTTGCACCTTTAAATCGTTTGTCTTCATATTCGGTTTTATTAAAAGCACGTATTACTCTGATACCGCCGATTTTTTCACGTAATACCTGATTGAGTTTGTCAGTGAATTTCTGAACAGTGTCGTACATAGGAATGATTTTTTTCATTATCAGAACTGCAAGGATAAGTACTACGGGTACAACAGCAAAAAGTGTTGCAGCAAGAACTTTATTCAATGAAAAAGCCATAACAGTACCGCCTATGAGCATAATAAGAGAACTCATAAGCATCCTGATGCAAGTCAGAATCATATTTTCAACCTGTCTTACGTCATTTGTACTTCTAGTGATAAGAGATGAAGTTGAAATCGAATCAATGTCGCTTTCTGTCAGAGATTCTATTTTGGTGAAAACTGCACGTCTTAATTCCTTCGCAAACCCTGTTGATGCTCTGGAAGAAAAGTAACTTGAAAAACCTGCAATAATAAGTGCTAAGAATGACGCAATTATCATATAAGTGCCGATTCTTTTGATATAATCAATTCCGCCGCTTTCTTCCCCATTTGCAATTCCGTTATTTATTATCAAAGACATCATAGCAGGTAACAAAAGTTGCATGCCGTTATTCAGAACAGTCAGAATAACAGAAAATATTGCTGAAACTCTGAATTTTTTCATATATGACAGTATCTGTTTCAACGTCTCACCTCGTTTTTACACATATATAGTATTATATCATTTTGTAAAATTAACTTCAATAGCTTGGATAGTAAATATTATTATTTTAGTGTATTTATATCAAAATATCATATAATATTCAAAAGGAAAGTGATGACGTATGGAAAAAATTTGTTTTTATAACACGAAACTTTATGATAAAAAATATTTTGAAAAGTATAAAGATGAATACTCAATGGATATTGAATATTTCAGCGGAAAATTAAGAGAAAAAACTGCAGTTCTTGCAAAAGATTACGACGCGGCTGTTGCATTTGTTAATGATGATATAAATGCTTACACAATTAACGTTCTTTATGAGAACGGTATCAGGATTCTGGCAATGAGATGCGCAGGTTTTAACAATGTTGACCTTGAAGCGGCATACGGAAAAATTCATATTGTCAGAGTTCCTGCATATTCACCCTATGCTGTTGCTGAACACGCAATCGGTATGTTACTTGCACTTGTCAGAAAAATCCCCAGAGCATACAACAGGACGCGAGATTATAATTTCACTTTAAACTCGCTCGTTGGATTTGACTTACACGAAAAAACAGTTGGTGTTATCGGCACAGGAAAAATCGGTAGTATTTTTATTGATATCTGTAAAGGATTTGGTATGAATGTCTGTGCCTATGACCCGTATCCTGCAAAAGATTCTGATATTGAATATGTAAGTATTGAGGAACTTTGTAAACGCTCAGACGTTATTTCACTGCATTGTCCGTTAAATGATTCTACACGATATATTATAAACAAAAGAACAATTTCTTTAATGAAAGATAACGTTTATATTATAAACACTTCCAGGGGAGCACTTATTGACAGTGAAGCACTTCTTGAGGGTTTGAAAGCAGAAAAAATAGGTGGAGCTTGTCTTGATGTTTACGAAGATGAAACTGACTTTTTCTATGAAGATAAAAGTGACAAAGTCATTCACGATGATATTCTCACAAGTCTCATAGGGATGAACAATGTTCTTGTTACTTCACATCAGGCTTTTCTCACTAATGAAGCACTCGAAAATATTACTACGACAACACTTGGAAGTTTAAGAGATTTCTTTGACGGAAAAGAATTAAAAAATGAAGTTTGTGTAAAATGTGCTAATGGTCAAAAGTGCGAAAAAGAAAATAACGGGAGATGTTTTTGATTTATATTTACAATTAGTAATTATATAATGTAATTTTCTTATTTTTTCGACTGAATATATGAACAAACTGTTAACAATTTGACGTTAATATTGCAAAGTTTTAATAATATGGTAAAATATTCTCGTGTAGTAAAAGAGTTCACAAAACAAAATTCACTCTTAAATTTATATGGGGGTATTTTAATGAGAGTACGCAAGCAGGCTGTCGGTGAAAGAAACATCGTCGGTCAGAGAATCGAAGAAAAGAGAAAGAGCATCGGTATGAAGCAGAAAGATTTACTCACTCAGCTTCAGGTTGCCGGAATCGATCTTAATGCTTCGGGTCTTTCCAAGCTTGAAGGACAAATTCGTAGTGTTACAGATAAAGAACTTATCGTAATCGCGAAAACACTCAACGTTTCTGTTTTGTGGCTTCTTGGTCTTTCAGACGAAGAATAATTTTTAAGTCAGAACATCCACTTTAAAGGTGGGTGTTTTTGATTTATAAAAAGGTTTTTTAGAATATTATTTGTTGATTTATGAATTATAATATGTTATAATATCAAAAGAATTTTTAGGGAGTGTTATCTATGATTTATGCAAACATCAACTCTTTTGTAAAATATGCTCTTGACTGTAAATTGATTGAGGAATCAGACAGATATTATGTTATAAACACTGTACTTGATATTTTGAATCTTGATGAATTTATTGAAACAGATGAGTGCCCTCAGTTGTCACTTGAAGAAATTCTTGATAATTTCCTTAGTTTTGCAGTTGAAAACAAGCTTATTGACGATAACATTACTGAGAAAGATTTGTTCGATACTCGTATTATGTCAGCAGTTACACCAAGACCTTCGCAGGTAATAGGGGAGTTTAATAAACTTTATGAAACTTCACCCGAGAAAGCAACAGATTATTTCTATAAACTTTCCTGTGATTGCGATTACATAAGACGTTATAGAATTAAGAAAGATATGAAATGGGTTTATCCCTGTGAATATGGTAACATAGATGTAACAATAAATCTTTCTAAGCCTGAAAAGGACCCTAAAGCAATTGCAGCTGCAAAAAATGCAAAACAGAGCAGTTATCCTAAATGTATGCTTTGCAGAGAAAACACAGGTTACAGAGGCAGAATGAACTATCCTGCACGTCAGACACTCCGTACTGTACCTGTTACTCTTAACGGAACTGAAAGCAGTTTTCAGTATTCACCCTATGTTTATTATAATGAGCATTGTATTGTGTTCAACAATGAACATACACCTATGAAAATTGACAGAAATGCTTTTGCAAAACTTCTCGATTTTGTGTCTTTGTTCCCTCATTATTTTATCGGCTCAAATGCTGATTTGCCCATTGTAGGCGGTTCAATTCTTACACACGACCATTTCCAGGGCGGTCATTACACTTTCGCAATGGCAGAAGCACCTGTTGAAAAAGAATATGTTTTTAAAGGATTTGAAGATATAAATGCAGGTATTGTAAGATGGCCTATGTCAGTAATCAGACTGAATGGTAAAGACAAGGACAGACTTGTTGAACTTTCTGACAGAATTCTCACTGCTTGGAGAGGATATACAGACGAGGATGCGTTTGTTTTTGCTGAAACAGACGGTGAAAAACACAATACAATAACACCTATCGCAAGAAAACGCGGTGACAACTTTGAGATGGACCTCGTTCTGAGAAACAACATTACCACAGACGAACATCCTCTTGGTGTATATCATCCTCATGCAGAACTTCATCACATCAAAAAAGAAAACATCGGTCTTATCGAAGTTATGGGTCTTGCAGTTCTTCCTTCAAGACTTAAAACTGAACTTGCAATCCTTGAAGAATGCCTTGTAAATGGTGTTGATGTAAGCAAAAATGAAAAAATTGCAATTCATGCTGATTGGGCAGAAGAAATCAAAGAAAAATATGATTCAATCACTTCTGAAAATGTCCACGAAATTGTTCTTCAGGAAACAGGACTTGTTTTCAAAACTGTACTTGAACACGCAGGTGTTTATAAGGTAACAGATGAAGGCAGAAAAGCATTCGTAAAATTCCTTGATACAATTAAATAAAAATATAACCGGCAGAGAAAGTCTTTGCCGGTTTTGTTTATGCTATTTACATTTGTCAAAAGATGGATTAAAAGCGTAGAAATTCTTGGCATCAAGTCTGTCTGTTGCAAGTCTTAAACATTCACCAAAACGCTGATAATGGACTATTTCTCGAGCTCTTAAGAACTTAATTGGTTCTTTGACATCGGGGTCATCAACAAGTCTTAAAATATTGTCATATGTCTTTCTTGCTTTCTGTTCAGCAGCAAGGTCTTCGTGAAGGTCTGCAATGAGGTCGCCTGTTGACTGAATTGTAGCAGCAGTCCACGGAACACCTGATGCAAACTGAGGATAAATACCCGTTGTGTGGTCAACAAAGTAGTCGTCAAAACCTGCTTTTTTGATATCCTCAATTGAAAGGTTTCGTGTTAACTGGTAGACAATAGCACCAATCATTTCCAAATGACCAAGTTCTTCTGTACCGATATCTGTCAATAAACCTTTCAGTTCAGCATGAGGCATTGAGAATCTCTGGCTGAGATATCTGAGAGATGCGCCAAGTTCACCGTCAGGTCCGCCGTACTGTGTGATGATGATTTTTGCAAGTTTAGGATTGGGATTTTTGATATTTACAGGATACTGTAATCTCTTTTCATATTGGAACATTAGCAGTCACAACCTTCTTTCTCCCATGGCCATGGGTTTTTAATCCATTCTACACCCTGTGCATTAGTTGTTGAGAGTTTCCAGAATTTTTCCTCAAATTCTTCTCGGAGCATCATATATTTTTCTTTATATTTGTTATACAATGCAATTGCTTCTGTGTCACAGGTGTGAGTGTCAAGATATAGGTGCAAATCCCACATAACAAAGGATGTTGCTGAAAGTTGTTTCAAAAGCTCATTACTTCTCAGCATTTGCAACCACCTCCGAGGAAAGGTTTGTCAAGGCAGGGGAAGGCTGTGCCTCTCTCTAATGCTTTGCAGTCATCATAGAGTTCTGACATTTCCTGAAAAGGAATAAATGCCATAGCTACAGGTGTACAGTTGGGGAATTTACCTTCAGGCTGAATGCAACATCTTACACTATTGTGTTGTCTCTCTGGCTGTCTGTAAATGTTATCCCTGTACATCCTCTGGTTGTTATAAGGATAGTCGTACATTCTTTGCAAAAAATATTCTCCTTTCGTAAAGTATTCATTAACATAGTATGTACTTTGTCCTTTTTGGTGAATAAAAAACGGTAAGTAAAACTTTACTTACCGTTTAATTTTTACTCATAGAGAGCTTCAATATTTGTTTTATAAACCTTGCCTGATTTGTGATTGTAGCCGATATATAAATCATCGTTTAT
>JAZRQI010000302.1:0-1703 GCA_045649705.1 Acutalibacteraceae bacterium | reverse complement strand
GTGGCTGTTGATGAGTGCATCCAGCTTTTTACCCTGTTTACAAAGGGGGCATTCGTGTGCAGGTGCCGTGAAATAACCGGGGAGATCTCCGGGATTGAAAACAGATGCAACTTCATATCCGTCACACTCATCTTCTGTTGCGAAGATTGAGGCTACACCCACAACTTCACCGCCGTAATATTTAACAGCATCAATTGCAGCCTTTGCAGTGAAACCTGTTGCCACATTAACCGAAAGCACAAGAACATGTTTACCCTTAATCATAGGAACAGTGTTGTCTCTGAACAAAAGCTGTGAACCTCCGATTGTCTCCGGAGTTACAACATAAATTGTCTGGTGGGCATTGATGTTCATAAAATTATTTTTTGTAAGCTGCTGTGCAAGACAAGTGCCAATAACTTCTGTTCCGTCTATACAGAGAATTGTATCAACAATTTTCGTTTTGAACTTGTAATCACTCGCAAGTTCTTCTGCGATTGCAGTTGCTTCGGAAAGACGTGATTTCTGTGCTGCAACATCAATATAATAGTTACTGTGAGAACGGCTTGTTGCAAAGTGTCCTTCCGCTACTCTCAGATAAAGGTTTTTTCTTTTTGCTTTTATTTTTAAAACTTTGTCTGTAGGCATAAAATTTACCTCCTTGTTATTTGTTATCTTATTTTATAACATTTCAACAAAAAATTCAATAAAAATCAGAAAAAAAATATTTATTTTTATTATTCTTTTTATTTTTTCAGTGTTTCTTTCTTTACAAATATTTACACACGTGATAAAATAAACAAAAAGCAAAGGACTGATTTTATGAATATCTGGCACAATATTGACCCTAAAAGAATTACTCCCGAAGATTTTGTTGCAGTAATCGAAATTCCAAAGGGTAGCAAAAAGAAATACGAGCTTGACAAGGAAACAGGTCTTCTGATGCTTGACCGTATTCTCTATACATCAACACATTACCCCGCTAACTACGGCTTTATCCCCCGTTCTTATGGCGACGATGAAGACCCCCTTGATGTGCTTGTGCTTTGCTCAGCTGCACTTGAACCGATGAGTCTTGTCAGATGCTATCCAATCGGATACATCTCTATGACAGACGGTGGAAGACACGACGAGAAAATTATCGCAATACCTTTTGGTGACCCCACATATCACGGTTACAAGGATATCTCAGACCTTCCTCCCCACATCTTCAATGAGATGAAACACTTCTTCTCAGTTTACAAGGCACTTGAGGGTAAAGAAACAGACTCAGGTGAAGTTAACGGCAGAACTGCTGCAATTGAGGTAATTCAACATTGCCTTGACAACTACATCGAAACTTTCTGCAAATAAATTCAGCGAAAAATCTCTGACTTCAAAACAACAGATTTTGCCACCTCCCCTTGAATTTTCAAGGGGAGGGTTTTTGTTTCAGATAAAATAAAAATTAAATTGTTTTTAACGTTTTATTGTGATATACTTTCTTTGAGGTGACCGAAAATGAAAGAATTTTATCTGTTATGCAATGCACATCTTGACCCTGTATGGCTTTGGAAGAGAGAAGAGGGAATGGCTGAGGCTATTTCCACATTCAGAGTTGCCGCAAAATTCTGCGAGGAATACGACGGCTTTATCTTCAACCACAACGAATCTGTTCTTTACGAATGGGTTGAAGAAAACGAACCTGAACTTTTTAAGAAAATACAGAAATTAGTCAAGGAAGG
>JAZRQI010000301.1:0-2493 GCA_045649705.1 Acutalibacteraceae bacterium | reverse complement strand
TTTTTTCTCATCACTCTGACTTTTGATGAACTTAACAACAGTTTCAACTTCTTCGTCAGAGAGGAAACAACCCTGAACGCGGACAGGCTTAGAAATTCCTACGGGACTGAACAGCATATCACCGTTACCAAGCAATTTCTCTGCACCGGCAGCATCAAGGATAGTTCTTGAGTCAATCTGTGATGATACCGAAAGAGCAATTCTTGACGGAATATTTGCTTTAATAACACCTGTAATAACATTTACTGACGGTCTCTGTGTAGCAATAACAAGGTGCATACCTGCCGCACGTGCCATCTGTGCAAGTCGGCAGATCGAATCTTCAACCTCATTCGGAGCCGCCATCATAAGGTCGGAAAGCTCATCGATGAAGATAACAATATGCGGCATCGGTGTTATTGTATTATCGGTTTCAGCGAGCTTATTGTATCCCTTGATATCTCTCACACTTTTTTCAGAGAACATCTTATATCTCTGAAGCATTTCGGTTACCGCCCAACCAAGAGCACCTGCAGCCTTTCTTGGGTCAGAAACAACCGGAACAAGGAGGTGCGGTATTCCGTTATAAACAGTAAACTCAACCTGCTTCGGGTCAATCATGACAAGCTTAACTTCGTCAGGAGTTGCATTAAACAATATACTGACAATCATCGAGTTAAGACAGACAGATTTACCTGAACCTGTTGTACCCGCAATAAGAAGATGGGGCATTTTTGCAATGTCTGCACAGATAATGTTACCTGTAATATCTTTACCGAGAGCAACGTTAAGCTTTGAATCTGCTTTTCTGTATTCGGGAGTGTCAATGATTTCCTTAAGAAGTACCATTGTACGCTGTCTGTTGGGTATTTCAATACCTACTGCTGATTTATTAGGGATCGGAGCCTCAATTCTGACACCTGATGCTGCCATATTCATTGCGATATCGTTTGAAAGACCTGTGATTTTGCTGATTTTAACACCGGGAGCAGGTTGAATCTCATAACGTGTAACTGAGGGACCTCTACAGATTTCACAGATTTTCGCATCAACGCCGAAGCTTTTAAGCACATCAACAAGGTGCTGTCCGTTTGACTGAAGTTCCTTTGAATAGTCAACACTTGCTGCTCCGTCAGGAGTTCTCAGACAAGTCATAGGCGGGAATTTATAGGGCTTTGATTTTCCTGAACGTGTTGAGATAAACGCAGTTTCTGAAATCTCAAAAGCATTTTCCTGTTTCTCAGCCTTTGGCGGAGTTTTCTTTTCAGCCTGTTTGATAACAGGAGGTTTTTCCCTGACAGGTACAGGTTCTTCAACTGTTTCAGGAAGTGAGGGCATACCCTCATCCACGAAGTCTATGTCAAGTGCTCTGATTCTGCCTGAATTGTTTCTTGAAGTGCCTGTAGCACCGCTTTTTTTGGTAATGGGAGGAGGCATAATAATTTCAGCAGGGTCAAAATTATAATCTTCACTGTCATCTACTGCTATTGCCTCAATAGGTTTCTTTTCAAAATTCTGTTCAGGTTCCTGTTCAGCAGAGAAATCAGGTGTAAAGTCAATACCGTATGATTCAAGAAGTTCATCAGGGTCATCCTCTGCGGCTTTTTCTGCTTCAAGTTTTCTTCTTTCTTTGTGTTCTGCAAGCTTGTCCCCTGCTTTTCTTACTGGCTTTTCAACAGTACCGATAAGCTTTGCAAGTGAAGTACCTGTAAGCACCATAAGAGTGCCGAATGAAAGGATTGATACAAGGACTACTGCAGGTGCTTTTTCACCGCACAGTAAGGCTATTCCGCCGCCGAGAAGTGCACCGAAAAATCCACCGTTTGAAATGTGCAGACCTTTAGTGTAAACATCCTTTATCTGGTCGAACATTGTATTATCTTTGAAATATTCAAATTCGTTTGCAACTATATGTACAAAGCTTGAAAGGAACAGCATAAAGATACCTGCACCGATAATTCTGCCGATTTTTCCTTTTTCCATAAGTTGGTCACGAGCAGAAAGTATTGCCACATAGCCGAGGAGAACAGGCACAAGATATGCAGTGATACCGAATGTGCCGAAAAGCACGTGCTGTCTTACAAATTCCCAGACTGATGCACCGGGAATAAAGCAGAACGCAAGTAAAAGCAAGGCAACGCAAAACAGAATGACCGCAGTCGCCTGTGATGAGATACCTTGTTTTTCTGCACTTTCCTTTTTCACCTGAGGTTTCTTTGTCTGAGGTGCAGTTTTTTTATTGTTCACCGCTTTTTTCTGCGGTGATTTTTTGGCAGTTTGCTGTTTAGGTTTTGCATTTGCCATTTTTGTTTTTCCTTCTTTCATTTATGATTATATCAAGTTCATCAAGTGCATCTGAAAGAGAACCGATTTTGTCAATAAGACCGTATTTTACCGCATCTTTACCGCCGAGGATTGTACCCACATCTGTGACAAGCTCCCCTGTTTCAAGCATAAGTGTGCGGAAAGTTTTGTCGTCAATTTTTGAGTTTTCACAGACAAAGCCTACAATCC